>NZ_JXIS01000051.1:0-168538 GCF_000836715.1 Bacillus sp. L_1B0_5
GCTGTACGTATATAAGTAAATAAAAAAACGGTTCCTCCCTTGGAATTTATACTTTGAGGAGAGGCCTGGTTCTGTTGCTGATTTTAAAGAATAAAAAGAAATGTTGATAAATCATTATACGTCGAAAAAACACAGTTTGAGTGTAAACTGTGTTTTTTTATATAGAGGCCCCATCCCATCACTATCAAGCTAAAATTTTGTGTTAACTTGTACAAAATTTACATTTTTTACTTTGGGGTAATTTTGAATCCTTAAGTTTATGGGCATGTGGTGGTACCCTCTAATACTGTACAAATTTTTTATAAATGGTTGTAAGGTTCTACGTTTTTGACCATTCTGTACAACGATAACTTTGGTTTATTGATTTCACCTGTAATCTGGTATCCTATCCTCTGATACAATTTAATGGCAAGTTGGTTCTCTTTCTTTACCGTCAGAGAGCATTTGGCAAAGCCTTGCAGCGAAGCTTGTTCCTCAGCAAACTCAATTAGTCTGGTACCTATCCCTAGTCCTCGACTTTCGGGCAGTAAGGCAATTGTTCCGATGTGAAACTCGTCATCTTCTCCCTCCTTCAAGGTAAACATGGAATAAAGCATTTTGATATTCAGTATGTTATAAACAACAAAACCCAGCTTTCGGAACGAAAGCAGCTGTTTAAAAGTGGGCCAGGCAAGACGATTTAAAACGGGTATGGGATAGCAAGTAATCATCCCTAAAGTTTTCCCATCCATTTGAGCTTCATAAGCGTATTGATGACTGAAACGGTTGTTCTCCTGCCGCCATAGCTTACAAAATGTCCAATCGACTGTGTTCTTCTCCTCAGATCCTGCAAGTGGAAACGCCATGTATTCCAATGCCATTACATTTAGCTGGGCGCCGACCATGGATTGATGAACAGCCTTTACAATAGAGATTTTATTCATTATCCTATTGCTCCTTTTCACTTTCTATATTATTAATATTAATTATCATGGATTTGAATCAGTTCAGTTCACTTCCCTCTCAATTCATCCTTAGCTTTGAAACCATAATAAAATGTATTTAAAACAAGCTCTGCAGCAGATTTTTTAGCCACATTTCCTTCATGTACCTGTTCCCAGGTATGGAAAAGCAGAGCATAAAGCGTATTCAAAATCCATTCGCTGCTAACTGTTTGCTGAAAGTAACCTCTTTGTTGTAGCAATTCAATAACGCGTCTTAAGGGTTCCCTCAGCTTCTCTTCTGCTTCACCTAATTCTTTGTTGTTAAATACAGATGCATCATGACCTAGAAAATAGATTTTGTCACCTAAAGGGATTAACGCTTCAATGAGTTCCGGGATATAGTTTTCACTTCTTTCCTCATCCAGTGGAATCTGGTTTACAGTATCACTTACCATTTGTATAGCCCGATGGCCCAAGAACAGCATCAATTTCTCCCTGCTTTCGACGTAGCGATGGAGTGTAGCAATTCCAATTCCCGCATATTCCGCAATTTCATTCATCGAAGCAGTAGGATTTTCAACAAGCAATATAGTAGCTGAATCAAGAATTGCATTAAATCTCGCTTCCTTCAACGCTGACAAGTCTTTCTTCATCGTCAATCTCTCCCTTTTTCTGTATAAAGTCGTCATTTTTGATAGATGAATATATCATTTGATATTATAATAAACAATCTCAAATAAAGTGTCCAGCTGCTGAATGTAGCTTTTCAAAAAGAATTATATTACTGAAACTGATAGCACTTTGAATGTTTCATTTTTAGCATTTCATTATTTAGATAACGATGAAGAAATTAAATTCTTTAATGTAATAAATACAAGAGCCAAAGGAAATGGTACGAATCGCTTTCTTAGTAGAAAAAATGATTACCTTATCTGGTTTTTTTAACTATTTTTATGACGAATTAATAATTACAGTAATTTTTCTACTTTTATTAAATCCGTTTGCACTTCATTTAATTATTGAATATTTTATAATGAAGTTACTTTCTGCATAAAGTTATCGGTTTACTTTAAAATTCACTTCCGGGTATTTGGTCATCAGCCTTTTAAGGGTTGAGCCGTCATCCTTCTGTTTTACATACTGGTCAAAAAATGCCAGGCTGAATTCGTTAATAATACGATGAACTTCCTTTGGATTTTCACCTGGGCTCTGCAACAGAGGTGAGAACAAATGTAAATCGGTAAAGCTTGTATGATCCGTATGAGGAATGACCATTGACATACCACCACCAGCTAACCCACGTCCGTATCGCTCCCTCACTTCAAAGGGATCTGCTTCATCAGGCTCTTCTGCACTCATGAGCAGAAATGGTTTTCCAATGCCACTTTCAGGCAAAATTTCACCATACAATGTACCATCCATATTGATAGCTGCTTTGACACGAGAATCTTTTGCAAGTATTTGTGCTGCGGTAGCTCCACCGTAAGAGTGGCCAAACATTCCAATTCGCGAGGTATCCAGTCTTCCTGTAAAGAAACCGGTCTCATCGTTTTCGTTAAGTTTCTCTATCTGATTGAGGACAAAGCTGACATCTTCCTCCCATAATTTTATGTGGCTATCTCCTTCATCAGTTAAATTGATGGGCTGCACGTAAGCAGTTCGACCACCTGGAAAGACGGTAGCTGCAGCATCAAAGGTATGATCGATACTTAGAACAATATATCCTTGACTAGCCAACTCCTCAACTTGAAACGTGTTTTGATTACGAAAACCATTAAAACCATGAGAGAAGAGTAATATGGGATAGTGATTCTCTGAGTCTGAGAGTTGTAAATCCATAAACGAATGAGACTTTACCAATTCCATGTGGCTGAATGCAAATGCAGGAATAGACAATGTTTTTTCCAATCCCTTGGAGAGCTCATTTATGTTACGAATATAAGGTTCTGGATCCCCCTTGCTTTTTTCAGCTGCAGGATACCAAATTTGCACCATCAGTTCGCGCCGATCGTTTGGATTTTTCGAATATGGTTCATTTCTCTGATGATCAACCCAATGATATAGCTTCGTACCGACCCTATGTGGACCAGTTGGTTCTTCAAATGAAAATACTGGCATAAGTAAGGGTAGCGCAACTGCTACAGACAAATAGATACATAGTAACGAAGTCTTAACTATGAATATACCCGAACTTCTAAAGCCCTTTTTCCGCCCAGTTAATAAATAGCATAAAATTAAGATAACTGGGGATACATATGCCGGAATCATCTGCCACCTAAAACCTTCTGCCAATAACTGAACTGTAACCATTACAACGGCAATCAAAGTAGCTAATTTAGACCACTTTTTCGTTTCTCTGCCTATTAACAGTATCCAACTCAATAGACTAAAATTCACTACTATCAAAACAACTTCCCAGAAATTCATTGGCCTATCTCCTTTGCATGCATTTTACTTCTAATTAAAGAGGTAGTTTTCAGCCTAAGCAAAAGCAGATGAAACACCTATATAGTTGCACCAATTATGCTTAGTAACCGTTGCATCCACTCTACTCCTTTATTCAAATTAAAAACTTAAAATGCCCAGCTACCTTTACGGAAAATTGGTTCTACATTTCCATCTGGTAGAATACCATCGATATCCATCTCACTGCTGCCAATCATAAAGTCCTCATGTGTTATTGAAATATTTGCCCCTAACGTTTCAAGCTGATCGTTTTCTAAATCTCTTCCATCCTCTAAGCAAGTTGGATAAGCTTTACCAATCGCTAAATGGTTCGATGCATTTTCATCAAACAATGTATTAAAATATAAAATTCCCGATGCTGAAATCGGTGATTCATGTGGTACAAGTGCTACTTCACCTAAATAGCAAGAGCCTTCATCCACATTAATAAGCTCCTGTAATAAATCATGTCCTACCTGTGCTTCAGCTTTAACAATTTTTCCTTCTTCAAATGTCAGTTTAAAGCCATCGATAATATTCCCTTGATAAACTAATGGTTTTGTATTGCTTACATAGCCATTTACACCTTGTTTCATCGGTAACGTATAAACCTCTTCTGTCGGCATATTAGCCATAAAGATAGTATCATCAGGAGTTTTACCACCTCCAGTAACCCATTTATGCTGTGGTGCTAATGCAATTGTTAAATCAGTACCTGGCGCTGTATAGTGAAGCTTCATATATTTTTTATCGTTCAGTAGGACCGCACGAGATTCTAAATTTGTTACATGTTCACGCCATTTTTCAATAGCACTGCCGTCACCAATACGAACAGCTTTAAAAATAGCCTCCCATAATGCTGGTACTTGATCCTCAGTTGCTAAACCTGGGAACACCTTCGATGCCCACTTTGGTGAAGGAACTGCTACCATCGACCAAGCTATTGAATCCTTCATTACGGCGTTGCGATTGTTTCTCAGAGCAGCTCCTGCTACCTTTTGATAGGTAGCTAGGCGATCAGATGAAATACCTGTAAATTTATCAGGATCTGTAGCATCTATCATTAATAGTGCTCCTTTACGTTCGATCAGCTCATCATTCATTTTGACTATCCACTCTGGGAAGCGATTAAATTCTTCATCTGAGGCATAATCAAAGTAAGCACGTTCCATTTCTTCATCCGAAAAATTAACATGAACACGCCCTGCCCCAGCCTTATAAGCCTCTTTCACAATTATACGGGCGAAATCCAATGCATCCACTGATGTATTGACTAATAAGTATTGCCCTGGTTGAATATTGACACCGATTTTCACCGTAAGTTCTGCATATGCTTGTAATTTTTCTTCAAAAGTCATATTATTTACCTCGCTTTTATTAAATTGGTTTTGAATTCCCCTCACTAACTTACTTTCTGAACAGGTTTTCTCAGAATTTCCATTTCCCATTTTTTATTAGAACATGATAACAACTAATGGATTTTTTCTACTACTCATATATTTAATTTTTAAACTTTGATTCAATTAATATTGATTTGTTTTTCAAAAAATCTAATCGAAGGGTATCAAACACTACATAAAGTTATAGAGTTCTTTATTGTGAAAGCTCACTCATTTCTTCCCAATCTTTTCAATGCTGCTGTACCTAAAGACTTACCATCAATAGGGCGTTTAACATTCTCAATCACTCCTTTATCTTTACAAAAGCATTTTTGATAGATAAACATATCATTTGACATAAGATTAAATCATTTCAAATGAATTATCAAGCCATAAAATTTAATTTTTAAAAAATTCGGTAAAAAAAACCATATGAAAATGGATTCTATCAAAGGGAGCGATAACAAAAAGATTTTTATACACACATGGATAAAACACATGACAAACTTATATATAATTGCAAGTTCAACTCTCACAAAAAACAGGATAAAAAAATAAACAGCAGAACTAGTCCACTGTTTACTTTGCCACACCTTCATGTAATTTTTCTGTATAATCCTTTACATCTTTCCAGCTATCTTTCGCTGTATGTAAATCTTCTTTTATAAACGTAAACTCTTCTGGAGTAATTCCTTTTACGTTTTGTAGTAAATTATTATATTTTGCACCTACTGTATACCATTGATTTGATATGTTTTGTAGTGCTGTAATTGCTGCATCAATTGTTTCTGTCATGTTTGTTGTTTTATTTTTTACATCAGTCAAAATTAAGACTTCTGCTTGTGCTCCTGAAATTCTATCTTTTAAATTAGCGATTTCTCTTTCTGCATTTGCGATATCTTTTTTCGCAACCGCAATCATCGGCCCGCCAGCAAGACATGTTATTAGAGCTACGCAAAGTACGCCACCAGCAATGACCATATCATTACTCTTTTTAATCGAATCGTTATATGTATTTATTTGTTGCTCTAGAGCTGGAATACCAGCATTCGTACTTGCCAATATCGCTGTTAACTGATTTGTATCCTCTTTGAAACTATTTGTATCTTTCGCCATTCTATCGCGAAAAGCTTTCAAATTTCCTAATAATCCATCTACCTCATTTTGATTCTTTACAATATCCGCATACAACTTTTCTAAATCCGCTTTTAATTTTCCGCTATCCTTTTGATCAATCGCTATTAACATGTCATTATAATACGATTGAAAAGTATTATTGTAATTTATAATATTTTGATCCGTTTTCATAATTTGAGGCTTCATATTATTTAACCAATATGCTGCATTAACTTTTGCATCTCTTTGATGCTGAATCATATTCCCTTTAAATTCACTATTAATCGAACTTATTTTACTTAAATCTGTCTCTTGCTGATTTTGAATTAATTTTGCATATGAATCCATTGCAAATATGCTCGATGTCGTTTGCGCCATAACGTCTTGGAATCCAGCTGGCCCTAGAGAATAATTTTGCGCACTTTCTTGCAATGTTTTTACGTTTTGTTCTGCTGCAAAAGGATGTAAAGGAAATGCGTTACTCGTTGCCACCCCAGCAATCATTAACGTTAAAAGGCATTTTTTATAAAAACTTTTCTGCATATTTTTCACCTATTCTCCTTATAAGGATATCAAAAGCTCCTGCTCACAACTGAACAGGAGCTTCAAATCATTCATCAACACTTAACGCTCTAACAATTCGTATTCGATTATGCTTTTTTCGTATCTACTACTTTAATATCTTCCGCATAAATCTTTTCTGCATAGTCTTTAATGTTTTTCCAGCTATCTTTCGCAATGTTTAAATCTTCTTTAATGAAAACTAGGTCGTTTGGACTAATAGAATCTACATTTTGAAGTAAAGAATTGTATTTTGATCCCATTGTGTACCATTGGTTTGAAATATTTTGTAACGCTGTAATTGCAGTATCAATTGTATTTGTTAAATACTCTGTTTGTGTTTTAATGTTCGTTAATCCTGCTACTTCTAATTGCGCAGTTGTAACTTGTCCTGTTATCTTTTGAATTTCTGCTTGTGCATTATCAAGCTCTTTCTTCGCTAATACGATTCCAGCTGTACCACCGCCTACAGCTGCTGCGCCACCTGCAATTAATGCTACTCCTAGCGGTGTTCCTGCGCCCGTAGCAATAACTACTGCACCACCGATAATTGCAATTGGTCCTAGAGCTGTCGCAACAGATGAACCGATAATAATTGCATTATATTTACTAATTGCTTCATTGTACGTTGTAATTTGATTTTGCAGAAGCGGAATTCCTGCATCTTGACTAGCTAATATAGATGTAATTTGATTTGCATCACCCTTGAAGTTTTGCGTATCCGAAGTCATTTTATTTCGGAATTTCTTCAAGTCTTCTACTAACTGATCCACTTGCGCTTTATTTTCATTAATACTACTTGATAATCTAGTTAAGCCTTTCGTAAGAGTTGCTTTATCCTTTGCATCAACTGCAGCAACTAAAGTATCATAATAGTTTTGGAATTTCGTATTGTAGTTAATGATATTTTGATTCGTTGAAATAAGCTGTGGTTTTAATACATCTAACCATTGCTTCGCATTTCCTCTCGCTGTATCTTGATGCTGAATGACTTTTCCTTTTAAAGCCGCATCAACAGACGATACATTTCCAAAGTTAACATTACCTTGTTTAATAATTGTTAAAGCATACAGATCCATTACTAAAGCATTTGAACCTGTTCTTTCCATTGCATCTTTTAAGCCTTCTGGTCCTAATGAGTATTCTTCATAGTCATTATAAGCTTTTGCTACCGCATGAACTGGAGCTTGTTTCACTGTGCTTTCAGCTGCATACGTATGGGCTGGCATAATGTTTCCTGCTGCAAATACTGCCATAAGTGCTGATAGAGCCATTACTTTATATGGTTTTTTTGTCATTTTTCTTCTCTCCCTATATCGCTAATTATTTTTCTGCTTAATGTACTTCAACGTTTGTAACGTAATCTTCAAATTGATTTGTTTGTTTATTCATTTCATCACTTACTTTTTTAATTTGATTGAAATGTTTTTGAAGTAAACTACTGTCTGTATACGTGCCTTCTTCAACATTCTTTTGAATTTGAATCATATTATTATTTAAAACTTTCCAATCCGTTAATAACGTTTCTAAAGTTGTAATTTGACGATCAATTAATTCTGTAAAGCTATTTACTTGATCTTCAACGAATGTAATTTGAGTCGCCTCTGCTTCAGTTTGTGATAACTTTTGAATAAGTGGCAATAACTCTTTTTGCTTTTGTTGAATGCGAAGAGCTGCTTCTCTCGTTTGACTATCTGCAGCATTTACAATTTCATTACTTAAAGTACCGATAGAAACAAAATCGATTGTTTTCGTTTGTGCAGTTTGATTTGTGATTGTAAATACTTGTTTACCGATATTAATAGAACCTTTAATGATTTCTTGAGGTCTATTCAAAATAGTAGTTAGTTCAGCTTGAATTTCCCCTTGAATTCTTTTAATATCTTCTCTTAATTTCACAATATCTCCACTTGATCTTTGCAGTGTTTTTATTGCTTCATCGGCTTTAATTGATAAGTTGTTACTATCTTTGTCTAATACTGTTTTAAATCGATTTAACTCTAATAAATCTTGCTCCATACTCTCTTGGATGCTTTGTACTTGCAATTGTAATTTTCCATATGCACTCATAAAATCTGCTTTTGCTTGCTGATCTTCATTTACGTTTCCTGCTAGTTCATAGAGCTTACTATAATAGCTATTAAATCTAGTGCTGTATCTCATCATTTCTTGATTTAAGTCAATTAGCTTCGGATTATATTCATCAATCCATTCTCGTACATTCGCCTTTGCAAACTTTTGATGATTCGTTAAGCTACTCATCGCATTTACCTTAATGTCTGGCTGTTGCAAAATAATTAATCCGTATGCTTGAATAAGCGGTGATTGTGATCCTAACATTCTAATTGAATTGGATAATGTATTTGGAGCAATTACATTTTGCGCATATACTGTTTTCACTTCTGTTTGCCCCTCCTTGGCGTAAGCGCTTACAGGAATGAAGCAACTCGTAGATACTGCTGTAACCAATAACCCTGTAATTAAAGTCTTTTTCACTTTAACTCCTCCTATATATTAGCAACTATTACTATCGCATTTTATTATTCTATTTTCTTGCCCATAATTTGAGATGGTTAAAATAGAGAACGTTCTCACCGCGATCCATGTATGAACCACCTCTCTCGTATTGCTACAGTACTTACTTATCGTCACAAAACATTTTATTATTTTTCATATGTGTTTAGTATGAATAACATTGTATAAATTTTCTATTCCATCGAAATTCCCACATTCACATAGTGAATATATTACGTAAAAATATTATTCATTTTAAACTAAACAACATGCGTAAATATGAAATTTCGTTTTGTTTTCATATATGTTTTGTACTGTAAGGTCATTTAAACACAGCTGTTTATATAACGTAAAGAAGTATTTTCATTCCCTTTATTTTCAAGCTTTCATGTCCTTATTTCAAAATATAATCCGATTCACTTTATCGATTGAAATATCTACATATCACCACAGAAAACACTACTTGCAAATAACCGATAAAATTATATCGATATAATTTTTAAACCCATATGCAATTATGCATAGGATATACACAAAAAGGATAGCTTCATTTTCACGAAGCTATCCTTCAAAAATCTTCTTATTTTTTCAAATGATATGGAACTGTCGTAATAACAACATTTCTTTTATAAAGTAAATACGCACGTATGAGTAAACTGGATTGATTATGAAGAATGTTATGCCAACCTTTTTTCGGAATGAACTGTGGTATAACGACCGTAACGCGGTAATTCGATTCACTTGCCTTATACTGCACTGTATCAATGAATTTCGTTAGCGGCTGAATAATACTTCTATAATGAGAATGTAATGTAACAAGCCTTACTTCAGGTTGCCACACCTTCCATTTCTCTTCAAATTTCTTTTCCTCTTCTCTGTCAAAAGCAACATATACAGCGATAACTTGATCTGCAGAAAGAGATTTCGCATAGTTCAATGAATTTTCTACTACATGCGTCATACCTGCTACAGGAACGACAATTACATTCCCCTCAATTGGAATAAGAGGTTCACAAGTTTTTAAACTTAATTGATCACCCACTGCATCATAATGCTTCTTAATTCGATGAAACAAGAAGATAATAGCAGGTAAGAAAATAAGAATCGACCAAACTTGTGCAAATTTAGTTAAAAAGAACATGCTCATTACGATAAAACTAATAACTGCACCAATTAAATTAACCGTTAATTTTAAAGCCCATCCTTCAGGTTTTTCACGAAGCCACTTTAATACCATCCCTGTTTGAGAAAGTGTAAATGGAATAAATACACCTACTGCATATAACGGAATTAAATGTTCTGTTTGTCCTTGGAAAGCTACAATTAAAATAATCGAAGCAACTCCAAGTATTATAATACCGTTTGAGTAACCTAGACGGTCTCCTCTAATCGTAAACATTCTCGGTATGAATTTATCTTTTGCGAGGTTAACCGCTAATAAAGGAAATGCAGAATAGCCTGTATTAGCTGCGAGAATTAATATTAAAGCTGTTGTACCTTGTATGAAATAGTACATGAAATTACGTCCAAATGTTTGTTCAGCAATTTGAGAAACAACTGTTACTTCTTTACTCGGCGTCACTCCGTAATAATAAGCTAAAAATACAATTCCTGAAAATAACACAGCAAGTAATGCACCCATTGCAAGCAATGTTTTTGCAGCATTGTTTGGCGCAGGATCTTTAAAGTTCGGAATTGCATTTGAAATTGCTTCAACACCTGTTAAAGCAGAACTACCTGATGCAAATGCTCTTAACAGTAAAAACAAACTAATGCCCGCAACCGGCGTTCCGATCGGCGTGTGTAAAGCCTGCGAAACGTGACCAGTCAAAATATTATATATGCCTACACCAATTAATATAAATAGTGCTAAAACAAATAAATAAACAGGATATGCTAAAACGGAAGCTGATTCCGTTACTCCTCTTAAATTTAAGATCGTAATAAATATAACAAATATAATCGCAATGATTACATTATGTGCATGTAAACTAGGAAAAGCAGATGTTAGCGCATCTGTACCTGCAGATACACTTACCGCAACAGTTAAAATATAGTCGACTAATAAAGATCCTCCAGCAATTAAGCCTGGATTCATCCCTAAATTTTCTTTTGATACAACATACGCTCCCCCGCCATGCGGATAAGCAAAAATAATTTGACGATAAGATAAAATAAGGGCTGTCAATAATACTAATACCCCAACAGCGATCGGAATGGAATACCAATAAGCGATCGCTCCCACACCTGCTAAAGCAATTAAAATTTGCTCTGGACCGTAAGCAACTGATGACAATGCATCAGAAGATAAAATAGCTAAAGCTTTCGTTTTATTAAGCTTTTGTTCTCCAAGCTCTGTTGATTTTAACGGTCTTCCAATTAAAAATCTTTTAATAGATGAAACCAATGCTGTCCACTCTCCAATAATTTTGTACGAACTTTTCTGCTTTTTACAGCAAGTAAACGATTTCTTCAGAAAACAAAAAATGTCTACAAGCCATAGCGAAATAGACTTGTAGACATTATTTTTTTTGTCGCACAAGCTCCACCTTCCTTCTCAATATAACGCTTACGAGGTTAGCTGTCGGATTCGGGCCTATGAGTAGCCCTACCTTTTTCAAGGATTCACCCCATCGGATTATGTACTAATCCGTAAAAACGGGTCCCCCGTACCATGCGGTTTCAGCGATTTAGAAAATTGAAACTGTGGATTATAATACTCCTTTATTTTCAAAAAGTAAACAAAAATTTTTAATAAGAAAAAAATTAAAATGATTGCGCATAATCCGCTGAGAAATATACATAATGAATATTAAAAATCCGCAAAGGAGACCCATATGTCTAAAGAAAAGAAGCCTATTTTTTCCGATTCATATTTAGATGCAGTAGCAAATGAAATTAATCAGTTATATGGTAAACGTGAACAGGAAATAAATTTGACAGATAGAACGAAAAGAAATAAATAATTTGTCATACAAAAAAATAAAAAAGATAGCAATACACTTATATATTGCTATCTTTTTTATTTTTTCATACATCTAATTCTATTACAGATTTGTTAAAGGTCATCTCTTCATACACCTTTAAATTTTGATATATAGTTCCTAATAATGGTGCCGCTATAGAAAATTTCTCTGCTACATCCAGTAAATATCCTTGCAAGTGCTTCCCTTCAATAAACGAACCCTTTTCCATATCACGCTGCATCGATGACTTCATATCATACGAAATTGTATCAATCGTTTTCATATGTTCCTGGACAATATTTTCCTTTACCGGAGCTCCTAATACTCTCATGATTTGTACAGATTCCTCAAACACATTACGGATAAAATCACGGCCGCCTTCACTTTCACGGATTGGTCCAATTGGTGCACGCATTAACGTTGTTACACCTGACATTACAGTAATAAATAAATATTTATGCCACATATCTTGCGTAATATTTTCACTTAAAACAAAACTAGACTTCGTACCTGAAAATGCTTTAGAAATATGCTTTACTCTCTCTGAATTTTGAGACTTAATTTCTCCAAACACAAGTCTGTTGGCAGCGCTAGTTTGTACAATTTCTCCTTGATCGTTTAACGTCGTCTCGATAAAGCATAAACCGCCAATTACTTTTTCTTCGCCGAATTCTTTTTGTAGTAGTGATAAATGAGCGATACCATTTAACAATGGAATGATTACAGTATTATCGCCAACAAACGGCTTCAAATCTTGAATAGCCTCGTTTAAGTGATACGCTTTTGTTGAAAATAAAATAACATCAAATTGAGAAGTTCTCTCTTCTTTCGTTATTAATTTCGGTTGGAAGGTAAAATCTCCGTTAACACTTCGGATTACAAGTCCTTTTTCCTCTAATTGTTTTTTCCGGTTACTACGAACAAGAAACGTAACATCTTCTCCCTTCTCGACTAATCTGCCACCAAAAAATCCTCCGACTCCACCAGCGCCTAATACTAAAATCCGCATACAGCATCCCCCTTTTTAAAATACAATTTTATAACTTTTAGTATACATAACATTATACATGTTCCCTGCTAAACAAGCTGAATTTTCACTCTTAAACAAGTATAAAACAGTGGTTATTTTCAAATAAATTTGGGCATGTTGTTTCTATAGTATATATGGAAAGGAAACAATGTAGATGGAGGCAATACAAGCAATTGAGGAAAAAGGTGTAGCAACAGCTATATTTCAATTTATATTCCCGTTTTCGTTTAAAGCTGGATATGAACAAGATATGTTCCCTTTCTTACAAAAAAACGATTTTCGTCCTTTTCGGCTCGATCATCTCGATGATGAAAATACATATTATGGGGAGTTTAAAGTTTCACATCAAAATATGGAAGCATACTATCTTTCATTTACAAATAAAATTCTCTTTCCTCACTCAGAGCATCAAAAGGGCTTGCAACGTTATTCAAAGGATCTTAACTTAACTGGACATTTAACAACAAACCTTATTTCAATTCCATTCAAGATACACTCTATTGATGTAACACTTTGTCCTTATGAACTTGGCTTCTTAACAATTCGAACAAAAGTAAACACTGCTCCAAATATGACTTTATCTGAAGCAATCGAATTCGCTGCTCGCTTCCGTGTACTTGAAACTAAAACTGATACAAATGAGTCTATTTGTATTGAATGTAACGGAAAAAAGTATTCCCAAGTTGAAAAATTCATTTTTGGTTATTTATTTCATGGCGTAACTGATTTCTTTGAAAAGAAGAGATTAAGAAGTTCATACTTTCAAACCTTCCCTTTCTTTGAAGACCAAAGAATGTACGTTCAAACTTTATTGTCACTAAAAGAAGGTATGGAACTTAATGAAGTGGATGTTTATCGTACTTCCAGTCTTTCCGGATTAACAAGTGATGGTAAACCATATGTAAGCGCAAATAACCTTCCTTACATTCATGAATATTTAAAAAAACATGCTTATCAGAGATGGGCTCCAAATCGTTATTTCATAATGGAAGAACATATTTTTACATGTGTAACAAATGAAGGAGAACGCGAAATCTCTAAACTTGCTAGTCAAATGTACGGGGAATTTTATTACGCTTTATTATTAAACCTATTCCATAAAATTGTTTTATTAAAAATGGCAAACGCCTATGCTGAGCTAAATATTGAACAAGATACTAATGAAATAGAGAAATTAATTTATTCGATCAATTCGTTCACCGCTAATTATTTTTCTTTAGAATTAGTATCCCAATCACAAAGTGAAGATATTTTCTTCCGCTTAAGAAAACTTTTTAATATTGAGGTTTTATACTCGAACGCAAAACAAAATCTTGATAGTTTGTTTAAATATCAAGAAAATGTCGCCTCTAAAAAAGATAGCCTTTTATTATTAATTTTAACGCTCTACTCTGTAGTGGGCCAAATGTTAGGGTTTACTATGATCGACCTTTTAAGAAACACCGATTCAAACAAAATATCTTCACCTCTTGAATTTTTCGCTCTATTAATTGCGATTAGCGGCATTGTCATTTCACTTATTTTAGGAGCCCAAAGTTTATATCAATGGGGTCTACAGCATAAACAAAGAAAAGCTTGGGTAAAACAAACGGTACTGTCTGCTGTAAAAGAAAAAGAGGATAAAAATTAAAGAAGGTTATTTTCAAATACATGGTATGCTGCAGTAAATGAAATTTTTATCAGCGATTTTCCGATTATATCAGCGCAACTCAAAATATATCAGCGATTTTTTTAAATATATCGACTTACCGACAAAAAACGACAAATGACAGGACTGTATAATAAAAAAAGGGTGCTCCAAAATAAAACTTGGAGTACCCTTTTTATTATACGAATTCAGCTTACTTCCCTGCTTCGATTTTCTCTAATGCAGCAGCTACTTGTTCTTCAGTTAATTCATGTTGTATTACATAGCGGTTACGTGGGCTTACACGACATTCATGAGAGCATGCACGTAAATGTTTCGCTTCGTTTTCTTCCGAACATAAAATTTTCTTATTACATTCTGGATTTGAACAGTTTACATAGCGCTCACAAGGTTCACCTGTAAAGTGATCTTTACCAACGATAATATGTTCTTTTTGGTTTACTGGCACAGCGATACGCTCATCAAACACGTAACATTGTCCATCCCAAAGCTCACCTTGTACTTCTGGATCTTTTCCGTACGTTACAATTCCGCCGTGAAGCTGACTTACATCTTCATAACCTTCACGAACTAACCAACCTGAGAATTTCTCACAACGAATTCCACCTGTACAGTACGTTAAAATCTTTTTACCTTCAAGTGTTTCTTTGTTTTCTCTAATCCAATCTGGTAATTCACGGAATGATTCAATATCAGGTTTAATCGCACCTTTGAAGTGTCCTAAATCAAACTCATAATCATTTCGTGCATCAATGATAACTGTATCTTCTTGTTTCATTGCCTCATAAAAATCTTTTGGCTCTAAATACTTCCCAGTTATTTCGTGTGGGTTAATGTCATCTTCTAGACGAAGTGTAACTAACTCTGGACGAGGACGTACGTGCATTTTCTTGAATGCATGCCCTTCTTCTTCATCTATTTTAAATACGATACCATCAAAACGTGGATCATTATTCATTGCTTCCATGTATTTCTCTGTTTGCTCTACAGTTCCAGAACAAGTTCCGTTAATACCTTCTTTTGCTACAAGAATTCTTCCTTTTAATTCAAGTGAATTACAAAATTCTAAATGCTCTGCAGCAAATTCTTCTGGGTTTTCAATTGTTGTGTACATGTAATATAGTAATACTCTGTATGGTTTTGTAGTTGCCAATGTATTTCTACCACCTATCTAATTTTTAAAATCATGTATAAGTTAACGTTCATATCAAAACATATATAATAAGAAAATGAATCCCATTTTCTTTTCTTTATACTATTTTCTATCAGTTAACAAAAATAAAAAACAAGATTACACATCATAACACTATGGTTATGTTGTAATCCCAATATATTATATATCATACAATTGCAATTCCATCAATTAATATGCTGTATTATCGGCTTTATGTTCACATAAATTTCAAAAACAGCCCTTTAATTCACTATGTTTCCCCATGTCATCACACCATAAACTCCCAATTCATTTTACATTATCACACCATCCATTGCATAAAGGCATATAATTTGCATTAAGGAAACTTTCGTGTTCAAATGAAATTATCACATAACATATTTAAATGTATTGAAATAATGAGTAAGAATAAATACAATAATTTCATCAAGTTAACATTTTAAAGGGGAAAACTACTATGAATAAAGATATAACAAAAGATGAACATCTCCCTTCTGAAAGTACAACTGTACAATCAGCCCACTTAGCTTTAAGTGGAGAAACAAAAGGTTGGAAAAGACTGTTACCATTTTTAGGACCCGCTTTTATCGCGTCCGTTGCTTATATTGATCCTGGCAACTTTGCTACAAATATCGCAGCTGGTTCACAATATGGATATTTACTATTATGGGTTATACTCGCTTCTAACTTAATGGCTGTATTAATCCAAACTTTATCAGCTAAATTAGGAATTGCTACAGGAAACAATTTACCCGAAATAGCTCGTGAAAACTTTCCAAAGCCTGTGTCTATCGGCTTATGGATACAAGGTGAACTAGTTATTATGGCTACAGATTTAGCGGAATTTATTGGAGCTGCATTGGGGCTTTACTTACTATTTGGAATCCCGATGCTACCTGCCGCTTTAATTACAGCAGCCGGATCATTTATTATCCTTGAATTTCAACGTAGAGGATTTCGTCCACTAGAAGCTATTATTACAGGAATGATTTTCATTGTAGTAATCGCTTTTGGGATTCAAGTTTTTTATGCAAAACCAGAATTAAGTCCCCTTCTTTCAGGACTATTTATTCCAAAATTCCAAGGTGTAGACAGTATATTACTTGCAGCAGGGATTTTAGGTGCAACAGTTATGCCGCATGCAATATACTTGCATTCTGCATTAACACAACGCCGCGTGGTTGGAACAACTGATGAACAAAAGAAAAAGATTTTCCGTTTCGAATTTATTGATATCATTATCGCAATGGTTATCGCTGGAGCAATTAATGCGAGTATGTTAATTGTTGCTGCTGCACTATTCTTTAAAAATGGTATGCACGTTGAAGATTTAGATGTGGCATACACTCAGTTTAGTAACTTAGTCGGTCCTGTATCAGCTGCGTTATTTGGAATTGGGCTCTTATCAGCAGGACTATCTAGCTCTTCTGTCGGTACAATGTCAGGTGATATTATTATGCAAGGTTTCATTCGAATGCATATTCCGTTATACTTACGCCGATTTATTACAATGATTCCACCACTAGTAATTATCGCTTTAGGTGTAAATCCAACTTACGCTCTAGTCATGAGCCAAGTCGTCTTATCATTCGGTATTGCTTTTGCATTAGTACCACTTATTATGTTTACAAGCAATAAAAAAATTATGGGTGCGCTCGTTAATCACCGCATAACAACCTTTATCGCTTGGATCATTGCTGCACTTGTTATCATTTTAAATATTTTCTTATTGTATCAAACATTTGTAGGGTAATGAAAAAAGAAGGCTGTCCCAAGATTATTTGGAGACAGCCTTCTTTTTTGAATTATAAATTTTCATCATCTATTCACATGTCACACCGTGCTTTCAACAAATTTTTCAAACTCTTCTTCCTCCTCAATAAATGGAAAATGATTACTGTATTCAAATGTCGACATTATTGCATTTGGCATAAGTTCGGCTACTTCTACTGCAAATTCATGAGGACACTGTGCATCATAAATTCCAGCGTAAATACGGGCTTGTATATTTACATTCTCTAATTGTAAACGCACATCAAATGTAGGTAACTCCTTATAAGAAAAATAATCAAGACGTTTTGAAACTGTTTTACCGCTGTTCGGTCTAGTAATCATTTCATCATAAGCTGATTCATTATATAAAGACATCATTGTCCATTCTTTGTTTACGGCACGCCTCTCATCAATTGTAGAAGCCGTGTCCCTAAGTACTGCAAATATTTCTCTTAAACGAGCATTTTGATTATTATCTCTACAATAAATACTATTTTTGTGATTTATATACTCAGCTGATGCACATAATCCGCCAGCTATAATTTTCACAAGCTTCTCCGGACACATTATCGCATACTGTAAAGCAAGCATTCCACCAGTCGAATGACCTGCATACGTCCAATCTTCAATATTTAATGCTTTACGTATCGCCTCTAAATCACGTACTGCATCTACCATTCCTAGATTATATTTAGTGGTGTCATGTGTAGAGTTTCCGCACCCTCTTAAGTTTATAAGATACACTGTGTAATGATTCGTAAATGCCGAAGCAAATAAGTTACCCTTGCCATTAAACTCACTGTATAAATGCGTTACACACAGTGGTTTTCCTTCACCCTTTTGAAAATACTCAAATCTCCCTCTATCAGTTTCAACATAATACTTCTCCCACATTAGCGCTTCCCCCCTAATTCCCTTTTATATATTCTCCTTTTTCCGGCATCATGAAACCATTTTCAGTTCGAAAGTAAAGTGGCAATCCTTCCGCAAAAAACATACTTACCTTGGACGGATCTTGCCTTTGATGATGAATATGTAAATGCGGCTCACTTGAACTTCCTGAGTTACCGACTTGAGCAAGAAACTCTCCTTCATTTACACGTTGTCCTTCTCTCACATTAATTGATCCTTTCTTTAAATGGGCAAGAATTAAAAATGTGCCTGTTTCATCTAGTCGTAAATAAATATGATTCCCAGCCATTGACTGAAAATTATCCGATCCCGGAACTAAATCTTGTTCATTATTATTAATTGATACAACCGTCCCAGAAGCTGGTGCCATTACTTTCGCTCCATATATTCCGTAATCCTCTAACTTACTACTTTTCACTTCAGCAGGTGGAATGAGAATATCATATGCCCACCTTTCATTTGGTTTTATAACGTGATAGTTCGTTTCTAACCGATCACCACCCCAACCTATTAATGCTCGTTCATTCAAAGGAAAACGAACTACTGCTTTAGGACTCATAGATTGTATATCTGCTGGGTAAGCAATTCTACCTATATTAGCAAACCAACCGACAGGCCAAGCTCCAATGATAGAAAACAGAATGATTAAAAATAGCGTTCTATCTATCCGCTTTCTAAAAATGCCTTTCAAAAAAAATATTATTACTGATCCTATCAAGAGGAAAACTGAAATAAAACTAAAAGCCTGTATACTCCACCAAACAAAAACTGATGTAACATCATTAGCTACATAAACTAAGATCCAACTTATAATTAAAAAAGAAACTATAATTACTAATAAAAATTTCTTCCACATGTCGCATCCCTACTCTCATATCCTTTTCCTCAATGATACAAAGTAAAAATTACAGCATATGAAAGAAATACTTACGACTTTCTTACTTTTTTATACTGCGGTAATTTCACAGTAAAAACTGTTTCTTTATCGTTACTACGTACAGTGATATCCCCTTGATGGAGCTCGGCTATACTTTTTGAAATTGCAAGTCCTATTCCTTTCCCGCCCGTATGAGAACTACGTGATTTTTCACTACGATAAAACTTCTCAAAAATGTAAGGAAGGTCCTCTTTCGGAATGCATTGTCCAAAATTTTTAATTTCTACTTCAACATTCATTGTTTTATTGAAAATTTCAATTGCAATTTCCTTTCCATCTCTCCCGTACATAATACTATTGCCTATTATATTTTCAAATAGTCTCACTATAAGTGTCACATCAACTTCTACATGTAGCACTTCATCATTTTTAATATAAAAGTTCATATTGGCATCATCTAATTGTGGTACAAAGTCAATCATGATTTGTTCAATTAATGCTTTCATATCTACTTCATCTTTATGTAATTCAATCTCTCTATAATTTATTTGACAGTATTCTAATAAATCATCTACTTGATGTTTTAATTCATAACTTTTTCGCTTTAATATACTTACATACTGTTCACATTCTTCTCCATTCGAATGGAGTTTATTTCCTAACAGGTCCGCATAACCGATTAAAGATGTTACTGGCGTTCGTAAGTCATGAGAAATATTACTAATCATTTCATTTTTCATTTCCTGTGATTTTTTTTCATTCTCAATAGACTCTTTTAAGCTTTTCGCCATTCTATTAACATTTGCCGCTAGTTCACCAATCTCATCGCTTTTCGAAATAGGTATATGTATTTCAAAATTACCGTCACTTATTTCCTTCACGTTCTTGTTAATTTGAGACAACCTTTTCATCAGCGTTTTTGTCATTAACGCAAAGTATGTTGTAGTAAAAATCAAAAAAACTATAAAATATAAAAATGAATATTTTTCCTCTAAAACATTAACCTGACTATATATATTTCCAGCCAAAATTTGAAACACTATTATACTTACAGTCGCTAACAAGATGCTACATATGAAAGCAATAAAAAATTTCGCCCTAATACCCTGTAAAAATCTAATCTTCAATTTTATATCCGACTCCCCAAACATTTTGTATAAACTTCGGTTCTTTTGGATTCTCTTCAATTTTATTTCTCAATCTTGCAATATGAACCATTACTGTATTATTACTTTCATAGGCTCTTTCGTTCCAAACGCTCTCATATATTTCTTCGATCGTGAACACACGGTTCCTTGCAACTGCCATTAAGTGTAAAATTTCATATTCAGTTTTCGTAAGATTCATTGTTTCTCCATATAACATTACTGTTCTCGACACTTCATCTATTTCTAAACCTCTAATGTTTATTTTCTTTTCCATTACTTGGGGAGCATTTTGATTGAAATATGTATACCTTCTTAATTGGGCTTTCACTCTTGCTATAAATTCAATTGTACTGAACGGCTTCACAATATAATCATCTGCCCCAGTACTAAATCCAATTACCTTATCTACATCCGATGATTTCGCGCTTAAAAACATAATTGGTAAACTATGTTTCTCTCTAATCCTTCTACAAAGTTCTATACCATCCATTTGAGGCATCATAATATCCAAAATAGCAAGTTGAATACTGTTATTATTTATTATTTCTAAAGCCTCTTCTCCGTTATGAGCACTAAAAACTTTAAAACCTTCTTGTTTTAAATTCACATTAATAAATTGAATAATATCTTTATCGTCATCTACAATTAATATCGAATTTTTTTCCATTTCCAAACCTCTTTTTTGAAATATATTCCACATCTAAGTTTATCATAAATCAAATCTACCATTACACCTTGAATAATCTTTATTTTCAGATTAAATTATATAATAACAAATACATTCTATTTTCATGTGAAAAGGAGCGAAAATATGTTTCCTTTATTAAAAACTGAAAGACTTATTTTAAGAGAACTTACCGAAGAAGATGCACCACGTATACTACAATGCTTTTCTAATACTAATGTACTGCGCTATTATGGTCAAAAACCGTTACAAGATGTTGATCAAGTGAAACAAATCATTCATAACTTTAAGTTGAGTTACAATGCAAGAAGCGGTATAAAATGGGGGATCGAATTAAAAGACAAGAAAGAACTCATCGGTACCATTGGTTTTCACGATTGGTCTTCTGAGCATAAACGAGCCAATATAAGTTATGCCTTTTTGCCTGAACACTGGGGAAAAGGATATGCGACTGAAGCTGTTTCTGAGGTTATATCATACGGTTTCCATACGATTCATTTAAAGCGGATTGGAGCAATTGTATTTCTTGAAAATGAAGCTTCCAATAAAGTACTATTAAAATTAGGTTTTGAAAAAGAAGGCGTTCTAAAAAATTATATGTATCAAGATGATATCCCATATGATACGAATTTTTACGCTTTATTAAAATCAGTTTAATAGAATTTATGTGTAAAAAACCTTACTTTTAAAAAGTAAGGTTTTTTGTATTTATTCATTAGCAATATAAGCATTCTTATAAGTATAAATACCACCAAATTGATGCTTTTCAATTCCTTTTACATAATCCTTTTGTACATATGCTGAGCCAATATGATAAAGCGGCGCCACCGCAGCATCTTCTAATAATACCTGCTCGGCTTCTCGCAACGCTTCCCATCGTTTTTCCGTATCTAGTACAAAATCCGTTTTCACTTTCTTTATTAATTCATCGTAACGAACATTAGAATAATTCATTTTATTATTCGGATTCCCTGTCGTAAATAACTCTAAATAACTAATTGGGTCTTTATAGTCAGGTCCCCAATTTGCCATAGTTATATCGTAATCACCTATTTGTTCTAACTGTAATTTTTGCTTAAATGGCTGTTGTTTAATTTGTATCGTTAACCCTTGCAAATTCTTCTCTAAATCACCTTTTATATATTCTGCCATACGTATTGCGTTATCTTGTTCGAACGTTAAGAACCCTAGGTTTACTTGTTCTACCCCAAGCTCTTTTTTCGCTTCTTCCCAAAGTTTTTTCGCATTTTGCAAATCATATGAGGAAATATCTCCATTTTCTTTTCTAAAATCTTTACCAGTCACTTCATTTACATGACCAACTGGTACAAGTCCACTTGCAGGTTTTGCTCCGTTATTAATAAAGTGAGCAACGAAATCATCTTTATTTAACGCTAATGAAATAGATTGACGCACCTTTTTATTTGCTAACGCGTTATTTTTTTCATTAAAACGAAGCATAGCAATTCCGGGATCACTCGACATATGTAATTCCTTATTCCCTTTATACTTGTCTACAACTTGCGAATTAATAGGTACTCGATCCAAATCTCCGGCTTCATATAAATTTACAGCTGTCATTGTATCCTTTAGGATATGAAAGTTTATTTCATCTAATTTCACTTTCTTTCGATCCCAATATGTAGTATTTTTCTTTAATTGAAACTCTTGTTCATGCTTCCATTTTTCTAATACAAATGGACCGTTATATATGAGATTACTAGGTTCCAATGCATAATTGTTTCCTTGTTCTTTCAAAAATGATTCATGCTGTGGTAAGTATATAGGTAGTGCTAACAACTGTAAAAAATACGGAACTGGCTGTTCGAGTTCAACTTCTAACGTATAGTTATTTATCGCTTTAACCCCAAGTGCATCAAGAGGCATTGTTCCCTTATTGATCTCTTTCGCATTTTTTACATAAAAGAGCATGGACGCATATTGAGAGGCTGTTTCAGGGTTAATTGCACGTTTCCAAGCAAATATAAAATCATTTGCTGTTACATTATCCCCATTTGACCATTTTGCATCTTTACGCAAGTCAAATGTATATTTCTTACCATCTTCACTTCTTTTAAACGATTTTGCTATGGCTGGAGTAGGCTGATCTTGATCGTTTAATACATATAACCCTTCAAATATATTCTGCATAATGTGTGCTGATGTACCATCTGTTGTTTTCACAGTGTCCAGAGAAGGAATTTCTTCTGATACTGTTACATTTAACACTTGTTTTTTAACCTCTGTGTCACTTTTATCCGCTTTATTATTACAAGCTGTTAATAATAAAGATGTAACAAGTGCCATTACCATTAAATGACTCTTTTTTCGCTTCATGAGTTGTTCTCCTTAAATATAAAATATTATAAAGCGTAATATATTATAGCAGAAATACTAACAGAAAGACGCGACATTCTTTTGAATATTTATTCGTTCAAGAAAAAAGCTATCCTTTTAAAAGGATATGGATTACCTTGGAATCTTTTCGATTTTTAACGAAAAAAACATATAAACTAATAGGAGCTTAACTTTTCCTCAATAAAATCGAATTTAATTGTCGCTTCAATACATACTTTCTATTTTATAGCATCTAAATACCACAATACAAAATTAACATTTACGGATATTTTACGAAACTTTCGGAAATTAAGACGAATATTCTGGACTTATCGTTCCGGAATATTTATACTAAGTTACATGAATGGAGGTGTTATAAATTGGGTAGAAGTATTAGTTTTAACAAAGAACACGCGTTAAATAAAGCTATGCATTTATTCTGGGAAAAAGGTTATGATGCTACATATATATCAGATCTTATTGAAACGATGGGTATAAGTCGATCTACTCTCTACGATAGCTTTGGAGATAAGGATGCACTATTTAAACTAGTTTTGGAACATTATAAAAATTATGGCTCTCAAAAGAGAAATTTACTTTTTAGTGGTATAAACACAAAAGCATCACTTAAATCCTTTTTTTATCAACATATTGAAAAATGTTATTCAGGTGAGATTCCAAAAGGTTGTATGATAACTAATTCTTCACTGCTTATTGGACAAATTGACCCTGCCATAGAAGAAATACTCATAAATGATTTTAATGAACTTGAAAAAGTATTTAAGCAAGTTATCGAAGAAGGAAAAAAGAAAGGAGAAATTTCACAAGAGGTTGATACTGAATTAGTTGCATATTCTTTATTAAGTTTAAATCATAGTTTGAATGTAATGTCTAAATATAAAAAAGAGAAAAATTCAGCCTATCATCTAGTAGATAAGACTATTGCAGACCTATAGTCTTTCTTTTTTAATGATTTCGGAATGAACGTTCCAAAAAGAAAGGAATGATAAAATTGACTAAAAAGACAAATTTTCTAATATTTATTTTAGCAATTAGTTGTGGTTCACTTGCTGCAAATATTTATTATGCACAACCAATTGTACAATTCATTGCAAAAGATCTGAACATTTCTTCTGATTTATCTGGATTGCTCACTACTTTGACACAAATTGGGTATGGATTGGGGTTATTTTTTATCGTACCGATCGCTGACTTATTGAAAAGTAAGAAAATAATAGGAATTCTTATCGGGCTAACTATTTTTTCATTAATTGGTACGCTAATTTCGACAAACAGAATTATTTTTTTACTATTAACAACTATAATTGGCATTGGGGCCTGTGCAGCTCAAATGTTAGTTCCACTAACAATGAGAATCGTGCCAATTGAAGAGGCAGGTAAATATGTGGGTAAAGTGATGAGTGGTTTATTGATTGGGATTATGATTGCTCGCCCATTATCTATCGGAATAACAGAGTGGTTTGGCTGGAGAATGGTATTTCTTTTTTCATTAATAACCCTAGTTACCGTATTACTGTTAATTCTAAAATTTTTACCCAACTATGAAGTTATCTCAACTAGTAACATGACATATCCAAATTTAATAACTTCTATGGTAAAGCTACTAATAAATACTTCTCCTTTACAACAAAGAGCTTTTTATCACGCATGTTTATTTGCTGCATTTAGCCTTTATTGGACAGCTATTCCAATTTTATTAAGATCAGAGCCATTACATTTTTCAAATAATGAAATTGCATTATTTGGCTTTGTTGCAATTGCTGGAGCTTTATTAACTCCTACTATTGGTAAAATAGCAGATAAAGGTTATATTTTTACAATGACTAATGTATCAATGGCACTCGTACTATTATCGATCGTACTATTATTCTTTGTTCAAGATCATTCACTATTTAGCATAATTTTAATTCTTATCTCAGGTATCTGCATTGATATTGGTGTAGCAGGAAATTTATTATTAGGTCAAAAAATTATCTTTGGTTTGAATCCCGAGATAAGAAACAGACTTAATGGATTATATATGACTATTTTCTTTTTGGGAGGAGCCTTTGGTTCATGGATTGGAAGTTATACTTACTATAAATTTAATAGTGAAGTAACTTTACTCATTGGAGCTTCTTTACCTTTAATCTCCTTAATAGTTCATTTAATACACAATAATACAATAAGTTTATTAAAAACCAAAAATAAATACATGTCCTAACTATCAATGTACTCTAAAACTAGCGTCAACATCTAATTTTTTGGGTAGTGTTAGCATTATCACTTCTGTTGCAAAGTTTTAAAAAATATAGTGAGGTTTACAAATTAGAAATAGGCTGTGGAGAAGATTCTCTCCACAGCCTAAAAAAGTTATCTTTGTAAACCTCGTTTATAACGACTTGCTTCAAATATAATACGCTCTTCATCTAACGTTTTACATTCGCCATTCCAAACGACACGTTTTCCGTTAATAATTACATCGCTTATATCTTTTCCACTAGCAGCATATACAAGGTGTGATAACACTTCATCCGCTGGTTGTAAATGCGGCTTATTAGACGGGTCAATCGTAATAAAATCGGCACACTTACCAACTTCAAGTGATCCCGTTTGTTTCATCCCAATGACTTCCGCAGCTCCTTTTGTCGCAAGAGAAAGAGCTGTTTCAACTGGTAATGCTGTTGCATCTTGGTGTATACCTTTTTGCAATAAAGTTGCTATACGCAGTTCTTCAAACATGTCTAAATTATTGTTAGACGCAACACTATCTGTTGCAATTCCTACTTTTATTCCTGCTTCTAGCATCGCTTTTACATTCGCTATACCAGAACCTAGTTTTAAATTACTATTTGGGTTATGTGCTACTCGAACATCATGTTCTGCTAAAAATGCACGCTCATCATCATTTAATACTACACCGTGTGCAATAACTGTTGGGCGTTTAAACAATCCGCAGCTCGCTGCATATTCTACTGGACGTTTTCCGTACTGTGCTTCAATATCACGTACTTCACGCTCTGTTTCAGAAAGGTGGATATGAACCATTGTTTGATTCTCTACTGCAATACGAGCACACTCTTCTAACAATTCTGTACTACATGTATATGGACTATGTGGTGCAACCATCGTAGTTAACATGCCACTTTCTTTATAATAACGCTTCACATATTTCTCAGCTTCTTCAATCGCTTTCTTTTCATCGTCTTTCGTTCCGAAGCTAAATAAAGTCCTTGAAACAGCAGCTCGCATCCCGCTCCTTGATACCGTTTCCATAATTGCGTCTTGATCTACTCCAATTGGATTAAACATGTCAGAGAATGATGTTGTACCACTTTTCACCATCTCAAGTAATCCTAATTCCGTACTAGCGACCGCAAGCTCTGGAGTAAATTGACTTTCCAGTGGCCAAATTCTCGTCTCCAGCCATGGCTGTAATAACATATCATCTCCAATACCTCTTAGGAGACTCATTACAACGTGTGTATGTGTATTTACAAGCCCTGGTAAAACCCACTTTCCTTTCATGTCAATTACTTCATCTACTTCAAAATCATTTGCAAATTCTCCGCTCTTTACATCTATAATTTGATCATTTTCTACAATGATATATCCATTTTCTATCACTTCGTTTTGTTCATTCATCGTTACAATTGTAGCGTTTACATAAGTTGTTTTCAAAAGTATTTCCCCTTTCAACTCTATGAAGTTCCCTTTAATAAGTTACCACCATTATAGTAACTTATTAAAGATTAAGAGTCAAAAGATAATTTTAATTCTTTCGTTATTTTTCCCTTCAAAATGCTATATTGTTTTTCATTTGTATCTGCAAATGCTTCTTCCCGATTTGACTTTTCATCCATATAATTCAATTTCCCATTGAATTGAGTCTCTGTAAAATCAAATCTCTGCCCATCTATAAAGTTATAAAAGTGCCATACCTCTCTTACTTTTGTCTTTTTAATTTCTCCTCCGTGTATGTCTTGAACGACAAGAGCTGTAACACCACATTGTCCCTTTGCTGGGTTTTCAATTGTCCACTTTGAACTTGTTGCTATTGACCAAGATCTTATTAACGCCTCATATATTTGCTTTTTCTTTACATCATCCATTCTAATCTTCCCCTACTATTAATAGTTTTACACATCATATTTCAAAAGAGGCAGTAAACGACCCTTAAAGACAGTTGATGGTGTCTCTCCTATTAACTGTGCTCCCATTTTCAAGTAATATCCTTTTGCATTCGGATCACTATCAATTGTAAAACTTTTTAATCCTAGTTCATTGGCTTTTTCTATTACATACTCCCAAAGTATTTTCCCGTAACCTTTTCCTTTGTAATGAGGATGAATGTACAAGAAATCGAGAGCTTTATCATTACGTAAAAATGAGAAAAAACCAATCTTCGCATTATCGTTTACTAAAACATATACAAAATTATTTTTTATGTACTCTTCCGTAATTGTTAAATCTTCCTTACAAGCAAGTATGAATTCTTCACTATAATTCCACGTTGCTTTTGAATGTAGTGCGAGTTCACTTAATTCATTTGCTTCACTTAATAATGCTTCTCTTATCTTCATGGTTCTTTTTCCTCACTTTCAATATGTACACTACTAAATTGATTCGGAAAGCACTTCAAAAAAACCTTTATTTTCCATAAATTAGAAATTATTTTTATAAATCTTTATTATAATCAGTACGATTTTCAACAATTTTTTTAAAGAAAAAGAACGCCATCCCTAAAAGTTGGCGTTCTCTTTTTCTAAATTTTAATCTTCAAGCTCACTCATTCGTTTTACTATTTCGTACGATACAAACCTATACAGTTTCTACTACCGCTGCAAGCATTGTTCCATTTTTAGCATAATTCGTATGCCAAGAAAAAGCTTTTTCTAAAATATGAGGAGTTTGTCCACCTCTTGTTTTTGCTTCTTCGTAATAAGCACGTAGTTGATCACGATACATTGGATGTGCGCAATTCTCAATAATAAGTTCCACTCTTTCTCTTGGCGCAAGCCCTCTTAAGTCAGCATACCCCTGTTCAGTGACGATAACATCTACATCATGTTCTGTATGATCTACATGTGAAACGAAAGGAACGATGCTTGAAATGTTCCCACCCTTCGCAATCGATTTAGTAACAAAGATAGCTAGGCGTGCATTTCTTGCAAAATCGCCAGACCCACCAATACCATTCATCATTTTTGTACCTAAAACATGAGTAGAGTTAACATTTCCGTATATATCTAATTCTAATGCAGTATTAATTGAGATTAATCCAAGGCGACGAATAATTTCAGGATGATTGGAAATCTCTTGTGGACGCATCATTAATTTGTCACGATATTTTTCAAAGTTAGAAAATACTTGTTGCATTTTCTCTTCAGAAAGCGTGATAGAACAACAAGAAGCAAAATTGACTTTTCCAGCATCCATAAGATCAAAAACTGCATCTTGTAAAACCTCGGAATATACTTCTAAATCTTCAAATTCTGAATCTAACATTCCATGCAATACGGCGTTAGCCACTGAACCAATTCCTGATTGTAACGGCGCTAAACGATTTGTTAATCGGCCTACTTTGACTTCTTCTCGAAGGAATTCTATTAAATGCTGTGCCATAATAACAGTTTCTTCATCCGGAGGAACAATTGTCGATGGCGAATCCAATTGATTCGTAAACACAATTCCCTTTACTTTTTCAGGATCAATTGGAATACCGATTGTTCCAATTCGGTCATCCGTTTTCACAAGCGGAATTGGAAGCCTCTCTCCTTGTTTACCTGGTTCATATAGATCATGTAGCCCCTCTAATTGCGCGGATTGAGCCATATTCATTTCAATAATAATAGACTTAGCATTTAAGGAAAACGCTAAGGAATTTCCAATTGAAGTGGTTGGAATAATCATTCCGTCCTCTGTAATCGCAACCGCTTCCAAAATAGCGAAATCTATATCTAGAACGTCAGCACGAAGTAACTCTGCTGTATGAGATAAGTGCTGATCTACAAATAAAAAGTCTCCGTTATTAATTCCTTTTCGCATTGTCGCATCAGCTTGGAAAGGCAATCGTTTCCCTAAAATTCCTGCCTCAGCAAATAATTTGTCTACATCCGAGCCTAAAGAAGCCCCAGTATAAACATTTACTTTAAAAGATTCATCATTCTTAACTCGGTTTACAAGCGCAAATGGGACTGCTTTCACATCACCTGCACGTGTAAACCCACTTAAGCCTAAAGTCATTCCACTTTGAATCCAGGAAGCTGCTTCTTCAGGTGTAACTACCCGATCTTTTAGACGTTGATCTCTGATTCTATCTAAATTGTTCTCCATATGTAATCCCTCTCTCATTGAATATTCATAATTATTTTACACATTAACACTATCAAAATAGGGATTTTAGTATACAATGCCGAAAATTCAGACAGAACAGCAAATCTAGGTTCTAAAGCAGAAAAATTTAGAATCCTAGAAGCTTACGGAAATAACTAGCGTATGATTGACTAACTGGTACCCTCTCACCATTATCCATCGAAAGTACAAAAGTAGAATGGGTATCAGGATAAATCGCTTTAATATGATTAACATTTACAATAAACGAACGGTGACATCTAATAAATGAATCTTTCGGAAGCAAGTATTCGAATTCTTGTAGAGAGTATTTATGTGTTCCTGATAACTCTTCTGAATTCACATACGTCTTTTTATCTTTAGCCTCTAAATACATAACCTTTGAAAAAGGAACCGGAATCCAGCCGTCTGTTGTTTTTAAAGTAACGACTGACTTTCCATCCGTTAAAGCTGGATAAATTGCCGTTACGCACCCTTCAAGCTTTCCATTGTTTGAAAATGGTACAGCCATTCCATGATAAGGAATACCAAAAACATCCCGATTAATAAACTCAGATGTTTTTTGATTCATCACCATCGATTTATGAGCAATCGTTCCTTCCTTTATAGGATCCCCGACACTAATCTTTAAATCAATTCGTTTACTTGGCCGGTAGTAAATATATTCTTTCGTATTCGAAACAGCAATTGAAATTTCATCTGAAAATAATTCACCAACAACATCTAGTAATAAACCTAACGTTCTATCTTCCATTCTATTAACACCTCATTCACTATTATACTACTATTATGAACGAGCATCTGTTGCTTTATAAAAAGTTTGATTTTAAGTTACTTTTAAAATTAGTTTTATTCACTATTACTTCGTTACTACAAAAAACCTCACTTCAGAAAAGTGAGGTTTCCTCTCATACAATATTTCTTTATTTTTTTAAAGACTCTAGTAACTTTTTAACAAAATAAATTGAATTATGCGAAGCAGATACACAATTATCTTCGAACACTTCTATGCCAGACGCTTCTTCTGTATCTGTTATTGATCTCACTGCTAAAAACGGAATCGTATTTGCATAGCAGACGTGGGCTATACTTGCAGTTTCCATATCTACACAAAGTGGATTGTATTTAGAGATTATTTCTGTACGACCACTCTCACTAATAAACGCTTCTCCAGTAACAACTTTTCCAAAATAAACATTTTGAGCGAATTGATTGTTCTCAACCACTTCTCTGCTTAATTCAAGCAGGTTTCTATCCGTTCTAAAATATACACTTTCCATCCAAGGATGATATTCAGTTAATATCCCTTCATCAACATCATGATATGCTATTTCTGTTGAAATTACTGTATCTCCAATTTTCAATACTTTGTCGATTGCTCCTGCAACACCTGTGACAATAATATGCGTTACATTGAATTTATCGATTAATATTTGAGTTGCAATAGCTGCATTAACTTTACATACACCACAATATAAGGCAACAACTTCTACATTCTCATATTTCCCACTGTGAAATGTTAACATCGCAAGATTCGTTATTTCCTTATTAGACATTTCTTCAATAAAAGGCGTAATTTCATCTTCTGATGGACCGATAATTCCAAATCTCATACATTCATCTCCTTACTTACACAGAGCTTGCTATCTGTTTAATTATATAGAATAAGATTTATTTTTTATTAAGTAAAGTGAATTTAAGAATTTATTGCCCCTATTTCTGTATAATAAATAATCCCAAACTACAAACAGTTTGGGATTATCTTTCTCATTTATTATGCGCATCTAACCACGAAATTAAATCTTTAAATACTTCATCCTTATTTACTTCATGAAACATTTCATGTCTACCATTTTCATATAAACGTAGTGTCACGTCTTTCACACCACATTTTTTATAGTTTTCATATACTTCTTTTACACCTTTCCCCATATCGCCAACAGGATCACGATCACCAGAGAATATATGTATTGGAAGATTCTTTGGCGTCTTCTTGTATTCTTCTAGTTTATTTACTTCTAATACTCCAGAAAATAATTCTCGGTAAAAACTCGTCGTACAAATGAAACCACATAACGGATCCGCAATATATTTATCAACTTGATTATTATCTGAAGATAACCAATCAAATTTTGTACGATTTGGCTTAAAGTTCGAATTGAAGTTTCCGAAAGATAAAAAGTTTAACATTGGACTTTTCGTTTTTGCCCCGCGCAATTTCATTTCGATTGTTGCTACTTTATGACCAATAGCTCCTAAAAGCCCTGGATTTCCACCTGTTCCTGAAATCAGAAATCCATCGTATAGTTCACCCCTAAGTTGTACAGCACGTCTTGATAAAAAAGAACCCATACTATGTCCAAGTAAAAACAAAGGACTTGACTGCTCTTCTTTTATCCTTTCTGAAACAAAGATAACATCCGATACAACTTGATTCCACCCTATATTTGGTTCAAAATGACCATAATCTTCTTCTTTTTTTACTGTTTTCCCATGTCCTTTATGATCATGCGCATAAACACCATACCCTGCTTCCAATAAAGCATCTACAAATTCTGTATACACCCCTGCATGCTCTGTCATGCCATGTGCAATTTGAATAATTCCTCTCGGATCTCCTTCTGGTAACCATTTACGCAAATAAATTTCCGATCCATCCAATGCCGTAACGAAACTTTCCTGTACATTCATTTCGTCAGCCTCCAAATTTATTATGTATACCTTTAAGAAAAATGAATATCCATTCACTTTTCTTATTTTATATTATATGTAATTGCTTTCATTATGACAAATGATGTATTTTTCAGACTTGCTTTCAAACTAATCTCTTGACGAATCAAAAATAAAATTATATAGTTACTTACATAAAGTAATTATATAATTTTTAGGAGGTTTCTACTATTATGATGCCATCACTATTTTTAGCACATGGTTCGCCTATGCTCGCTATTCAAGATACAGACTATACAAGGTTTTTAAAAAAACTTGGAGAAACATATAAACCGAAAGCGATTGTTATTTTCACTGCTCACTGGGAAAGTGAGGTATTAACAATTTCTTCATCAGATAACGAATATGAAACAATTTATGATTTTGGAGGTTTTCCTCCTGAGTTATACGAAATCAAATATCGTGCGAAAGGTTCTTCTTACATTGCATCTATGTTAGAAACAAAATTTAAAAACAAAGGTATTCCAGTCCATCATAATATGACGAGAGGTTTAGATCATGGCTCATGGACTCTTCTGCACCGCATGTATCCAGAAGCAAATATTCCTGTCATCCAAATTTCAGTCAATCCATTCCTTCCTGCAAAAGAGCAATTTAACATTGGAGAAGCACTTAAAGGACTTGGACAAGAAGATATTTTAATAATCGGTAGCGGTGTTACCGTTCATAACTTACGAGCTTTGAAATGGAATCAAACGACACCCGAACAATGGGCAATTGAATTTGATGATTGGATTATTAAACATATGCAGAATAACGATAAAGATGCATTGTTTAATTGGGAGAATAATGCCCCTCATGCACAATTAGCAGTACCAAGAGCAGAGCATTTTGTTCCTTTGTTTATTGCAATGGGAAGTGGCGAGAATAGCGGTGAAGTCATTCACCGTAGTTATGAGCTTGGTACATTAAGTTATCTCTGTCTTCAATTTTAAAGAAAAGGATGAAGCAATCGTTGCTTCATCCTTTTTCTTTTTCATTCACTTAGTTAACTAACTTCCAAATGTCGTTTCTCTGATACTTCTTCGTTCTTATTATGAAAATAAACCCAAATACACGCAATAAATAATAGTGATGATGTAGAGAGGAAAACATATTGGAAGCCTGCATGCGCTGCAATTTGTCCCCCGAGCACTGGACCAATCATATTTCCTAAAAACTGAAACGACTGATTATATCCAAATATTCGTCCCGTAACATGGGTTGGTGTATGTTGTTTTAGTAGAGTTTGTACGGAAGGCAATAATCCTGCTTGTGCGATACCTAATAAAAATCGAAGAATTAATAGTTGCCAAGCTGAGGTTACAAATGCTTGCGGGATAAAAATAATTCCTGCTGCAAATAACGCTACAACTAACGTTTTTTGAGGACCGATATGATCTGATAATCTTCCTAGTCTTGGTGCTGCCAAAATAACTGCTAATCCTGTCGCTGACATAACTGCTCCCGCAATTGTTTCAATATGTGCAGTATGAGGACCTACTAAATTTTTCACGTACAATGTAACAATGGGTTGAACTGACATATTAGCAAGTTGAATAATAAATGTTGTTACAAATAAACTAATAATTAAATGCTTCGCTGGGACCATCGTCCATACTTTTTTCGGCTGTGTTTTTTTTGCTTGAGCAGAGTGATTTTCTTCATGCAGGAAGAAAAAAACGATGAGAAAGGAAAGGAATAAAAAAGCTCCTGTAACAAGAAAGACATGACGCATTCCAATTAACTCAGACAAATAACCTCCAAATAACGGGCCAAGTAACGAACCGCTCACACCACCAGTTGAAATTGTAGAAATTGCCCAACCTGAATGTTCTTTCGGAGTTTCTGCTGCAATAAATGTCATCGCCGTTGAAAGGAAACCAGATACTGCTCCCATCAAAAATCTTAGTGCGACTAGTTGATACACATCCGTTACAAACCCCATAAGCGTCATAATAATCGCCATACCAAGGCTCGCACGAATCAGCATCAATTTCCGTCCATGTATATCACCAAGCTTTCCCCATATTGGTGACACGATCGCACCCATTAAAAATGTTATACCAAATGCAAGTCCCGACCACTGTGCAATACTAGAAGTGCCGGTTACTCCTAATTCCTCAATATAAAAAGATAAAAAAGGAATTACTAAACTCATACCGGCTGCAGTGGTAAAACAACCTAGCCAACAAATCATCAAATTTCGTTTCCAGCTGGCCATTTTCACACCTTCTTTCTTTAGATACCCATTCTACACCCTTTCTTGTAAAAAGTTTAGTAATTTGCTTTATATGTAAGATTTACTACAAAACCCGCTATTTTCTAGTAAAAACCACTACATCTCTACATCATTTTCATAATAAAACCAACTCCCCTAAATGAAGTTGGTTAATTATTATCTATCGGTATTAAACGAGCATTACAATTTCTCTCGTAAAACTCAATGGGACCTGCTTGTCCAATAATCGCATATTCATATCCATCTTGCTTCATATTATATAAACAATGATGCAATAATTCTTTTCCTACACCTTTCACACGATTTTGTTTCGCTATGCCCATCGGACCAAACAATCCTTTCTTTCCTCTCACTACATCGTAACAGGCGAAACCAATTATTACTTCCTCCTGCTGTGCAATATAGATAGGTAACTTTTCGTTATATGTCCGAAATCCATAAACAACCGACTGTAACCACCGTTCACCAAATTCATCCGCTACAAATCGTGATAACTTATCAAAATCAGAAGGACTAGCTCTTCTTATATGACAAAATAATGTATTATAAATAGATTTAAAACGATTTAAATCTACCACTAAGTCTCTCGGGACAGCTGTAATACGTAATATATCTTCTTGCATTTGTGTATGTATAAATTCACCAATATCTGTATCTATACGAAATAATGCATACATAATATGTCCTTCATTAATTACTACTTGCTGAAAGCGTTCCATACGTTTCTTCGCTATTTGTAAAATTTCTATCGCTTTATAAGATAGTTTATATTGCCCTATTTTTTTATATTCTTGATTATGTAACTCGAATCGTTTTCGTAACGAAAGTTTTTCTAAAAAATCTGGACCCACTTTATGAAACAAATACATAAATAACTCAGCGCAAACTCCTGTACCTTCTTTACACATACCTATAAACAGATGGACCGGGTGAATTATGTTACACTCACTCTCTTTTGCTGCAATCTCCAATATTTTATGCACACGTTTTGTAAATTGAAATTCCTCCATATGTATTTCCATCCTCTACTAATTTACTAACAAACCGTAACCATAAATAATTGAAACAATTACACCCACTACCAATATACCTGGAAGTAAATTTGCCACCTTGATGTTAATAATACTAAGCAAGTTCAATCCAATAGCAGATATCATAATGCCGCCCGTAGCCGTCATCTCCACTATAAATTGGTTCATTAATTCTTTCGGGACAAAACTATTAATTTGTGTTGCAAAAACTGCAATACCACCTTCATATAAAACAACTGGAATCGCCGAAAATACTACGCCAATTCCTAGAGTTGTCGTTAATATAATAGAAATAAATCCATCGATAATCGCTTTTGTAAATAAAATATCATGATTTCCGCGAATCCCACTGTCAAGTGCACCAAGTATCCCCATCGCGCCAATTGCAAAAATTAAAGTAGCTGTTACAAAACCTTCTGATATGCTACCTTTCCCTTTCGATCCAACTTTATTTTCTAGCCAATCCCCTAAATGTTTTAACTTTTCTTCTAATTGTAACCATTCTCCAATTACCGTACCAATCACTAAACTCAGTATGACAACAAGAAAGTTTTCACTTTTTAATGCCATTTGAAGTCCAAGCACAGTAACCGCTAAACCGATTGCGTGCATTATCGTCCCTTTCATACTTTCTGGAATCCTACTAAATAATTTACCAAGTAAAGTACCAAATATAATACAAATCCCATTTACAACTGCTCCTAATATAACCATTTCTCATTCTTCACCCTTCGAATTCTTTATTTCTATATTTTGGTTTATACATTGATTTACAGGTTATCTATATGTTAACTTAATATTGAGAATATTAACAAATGTTTTCCACTACATAACCCGCTATTTTTTGTAACTTTAATTACCTTTAATAGATTCAGTGTTAATTTAATTGCGGGATAATATTAAAAGGGAAGGTATATATGAAAACTTTACTAAAACGATTTTTGTTAATAGCCTTTTTCATTACACCGATTGTTTTATTAATCAATTACTCTTTTATTTCAAAAGCAAAAGACAAACCCGATTTGCAAAACAAATCTAGTAAAACCGCTTCAAAAAGCGAAAAGAAAATAGAAGACCAAGAAATCACGCTCACCTTCTCTGGTGATACAATGTTTGATTGGCAATTACGTCCTATAATCGAAAAGAATGGGGCTGATTACCCATTCCAACATGTAAAAGAAGAAATAAAAAAAGCTGATATTTCTTTTGTGAATTTAGAGTCGGCATTTACAACGAAAGAAAAGAAAGCACCTGGGCAATTGTTTTGGATTAAAAGTGATCCATCTACACTACAAGCTATTAAAAACACTGGATATGACATCGTAAATATTGGGAATAACCACACACTTGATTATGGGCAAGATGGATTATTAGATACGATTTCTCACGTAGAAAAATTAAAGTTCCCTTACATTGGAGCCGGAAAAAATGCGAAAGATGCATATACAGCACGAGAAATGACCGTAAAAGGGAAAAAGTTCAAATTTCTTTCCTTCGTTCGATTTATGCCTGATTCTAATTGGGTAGCTGGTGAGAATAAACCTGGCGTTGCGAATGGCTATGATTTAAATCTTGTAACAAAAACAATTAAAGAACAAAAGAAAGATGCAGACTATTTAATCGTCTATATGCATTGGGGCGTTGAAAAATCAAATCGTCCGGTAGAATACCAAAAGCAATATGTACCTAAAATGGTTGAAGCAGGAGCTAACGCAATTGTCGGAAGCCATCCACATTGGTTACAAGGGTTTGAGTATTATAATAAAGTTCCTATCGCTTACTCATTAGGTAACTTTTTATTCCCGAGTTATGTGAATGGGAAAAGCGCTGAAACTGGCGTATTAACTTTAACTTTTAAAGGAAAGGATGTCCAAATGTCATTCAATCCTTATATCATTCGCAACAACCAAGTTTCCCCTGTAAATGAAGGAGAAAAGAAAAAAGCTCTTCAATATTTACAAACAATTTCAACTGATGTAGAAATTGATGATACAGGGAAAATAAAAAACAAACGAAACTAGACAGCTCAAGATCTATTTCTCTGTAATATACTTTACAGAATAGGTGATAAACATGCTGAAAGAGTTATTAGAAAATATAAACCTCTTAGAAAACATCTATAAAATGTCTATAGCAATCCTGCTTTTATGTTCCTTTTATTCTGTGAGACTATTAAAAAAAATAAAGCGAGAGAGAAATCTTACTCCCTTTGAATTTACAATGTATGTAATTATTCGCATTGCGATATTTTTTTGGTTAGCTAGCTTTATTCTTCTTGAATTTAATGCGTATCTAGTTTAACTATAAAAAAGATAGAACAAGCATTATTTTTCCCCGCTTGTATCTATCTTTTTTATTTGGGTGCTAACTCTTTCCTTCTATTAAATAAGTAAATCAAACAAAACAGGGTTTTTATTAAGCTCCATAAATTGAATATTATTTTCTTTAAAGCGAGTAATTAATTGCTCATAATCTTCTTTATGTTTTAATTCTACGCCGACTAATGCTGGACCATTTTCTTTATTATGTTTCTTAATATACTCAAAGCGCGTAATGTCATCTTCTGGTCCTAATCCTTTATCAAGAAATTCTCTTAGCGCACCTGAACGCTGCGGAAATTCAATGATGAAATAATGCTTTAACCCTTCATAAACGAGAGAACGTTCTTTCATTTCTTGCATTCTATCAATATCATTATTTCCACCACTTAGCGTACATACAACTGTTTTACCTTTTATTTCATCTCTATATAAATCAAGCGCTGCAATAGAGAGTGCACCAGCCGGTTCAGCTACAATCGCATTTTTCTTATACAGTTCTAAAATCGTCGTACAAACTTTCCCCTCTGGTACTAAAATAATATCGTCAATTACATCTTTACAAGTTTCAAATGTTAACTTTCCTACTTTTTTAACAGCTGCCCCATCAACAAAACTATCTATTTTCTCCAATGCGACATTTTCATTTTGAAGAAAAGCCTCTTTCATAGATGCAGCTCCCATTGGCTCTACACCAATAACCTTTGTAGTAGGACTAACACCTTTTACATATGTACCAACTCCTGATGCTAATCCACCACCGCCAATTGCTGTAAAGATATAATCAACTGATTTCTCCATATCATGCATAATTTCAACTGCCACTGTCCCTTGACCTGCAACGACATACGGATCATCAAACGGATGAACAAATGTCATCTTATTTTCTTCACAATAGCGCTGTGCTTCTTGGAAAGAGCTATCGAATGTATCACCAACTAATACAATCTCTGCGAAATCACCACCGAAAAATTGTACTTGTGATACTTTTTGTTTCGGTGTTGTTGTGGGCATAAATATTTTTGACGTAATCTTCAATAAATTACACGTATAAGCAACTCCTTGCGCATGATTACCAGCACTTGCGCAAACAACACCGTTTTGTAATTTTTCTTTCGGTAAGCTTTGAATTAAATTGTACGCACCACGAATTTTGAAAGAGCGAATTAATTGTAAGTCTTCTCGTTTTACATAAACGTCACAATCATATTTCTCAGATAAAACTGTATCACGTTGTAACGGTGTTTTAATAACGATATCTTTCAGGCAATTATGCGCCATTAAGATATCTTCAATTTTCACTCTCTCCTTTACCTTTTGCACCATTATATATCATCCTTATCTCTTTTAAATTGGCTCAATCAAAATGTGGGATTTTCAGAACAGCCCCTGTATTCGCCGATGTTACCATTTGTGCATAACGTCCAAGCCAGCCAGTTTTTACTTTCGGTTCTGGTCGTTTCCATTCTTTTTTACGCTTTTCTAATTCTTCATCACTCACTCTTACTTCTAGTAAGCGTTCTTCAACATCAATACATACAATATCCCCTTGTTCAAGAAGTGCAATCATCCCGCCAGCTGCTGCTTCTGGTGAAATATGTCCTACTGAAATTCCACGTGAAGCTCCAGAGAAACGTCCATCCGTTAATAATGCAACCTCAGCACCTAATCCCATTCCAGCAATTGCTGATGTTGGGGCTAACATTTCTGGCATACCAGGGCCACCTCTTGGTCCTTCATAACGAATGACAACTACATCTCCTTTTTTCACTTTCCCAAGCATAATGCCAGCAAGTGCCTCATCTTGTGAATTAAAAATAACGCAAGGCCCTTCAAAACGCTTTACCTCTGTTGCACCGCTTTTAATAACCGCTCCATCTTTAGCAAGATTTCCTTTTAATATACGTAAGCCCCCCTCTTCACTATGAGGGTTTTCGAGAGAGTGAATAACCTCCTTATCTTTAATCTCTGCCTCAGCAATATTTTCTCTTAATGTTTGCCCAGTAGCAGTGATTCGATCAAGATGAAGTACTCCTTCTTTCCGGCTCATCTCTTTCAAAATTGCACTAATCCCGCCCGCACGATCAATATCTTCCATATGCCAATTTGAGGCTGGACTTACTTTACATAAATGAGGTACACGTCTTGAAACTGCATCAATACGGTTCATATCATAATCTAGTCCTGCCTCTTGTGCGAGTGCTAGCGTATGTAATACTGTATTCGTTGATCCACCCATCGCCATATCAAGTGCAAAAGCATCGTCAATTGCTTCTTCTGTTACAATATCACGCGGCTTAATATCTCTTTCAATTAAAATTTTCAATTTCTCTGCTGCTTGTTTAATTAACTCTTCACGTCTTGGATCAATTGCTAAAATACTCCCGTTACCAGGAAGAGCTAAACCTAACACTTCACATAAACAATTCATAGAGTTCGCGGTAAACATACCCGAACAAGAGCCACAAGATGGACAGCCATGATCTTCAATATCTTTTAATTCTTCTTCTGAAATTTTCCCAGATTGATAAGCTCCTACCCCTTCAAAAACAGAGCTTAAATCAACAACTTCTCCTTTTGACGTTTTTCCAGCCGCCATCGGGCCGCCTGAAACAAACACAGTCGGAATGTTAATACGAAGTGCAGCCATCATCATACCTGGTGTAATTTTGTCACAGTTTGGGATACAAATCATGCCGTCAAACCAGTGTGCATTTACAACCGTTTCTACTGAATCTGCAATAATTTCACGACTCGGCAGAGAATAACGCATACCGATATGTCCCATCGCAATACCATCGTCAACTCCAATTGTATTGAATTCGAATGGTACCATACCTGCCGCGCGAACGGCTTCTTTTACAAGTTTCCCAAACTCGTTCAAGTGTTTATGCCCTGGAATAATTTCAATAAAAGAATTACAAATTGCTATGAAAGGTTTATCAAAATCTTCATCTTTCAAACCAGTTGCTTTTAATAAACTACGGTGCGGCGCTTTATCAAAACCTTTTTTAATCATGTCACTTCTCATCTTGTCAAATCCCCTCTTACATATTTTTCATTTATACTCTCTTACTCTATTTCTTTACTAATTCTTTCGGTGCATGAATCCAGCTCATCATTTCACGAAGCTCTGCTCCTACTTTTTCTAACTGATGATTTTGCTCTGCTTTTTTCATTGCATTATACGTCGGACGCCCTGCTTGATTTTCTAAAATCCATTTCTTCGCAAATTCACCTTGCTGAATTTCTGTAAGAACACGCTTCATTTCCTTCTTCGTTTCATCTGTAACAATTCTCGATCCTGTTACATAATCTCCAAACTCTGCCGTATCTGAAATAGAATGGCGCATAGTCGTTAATCCACCTTCGTACATTAAATCGACAATTAGCTTTAATTCATGCAAACATTCAAAGTATGCAATTTCAGGACGATACCCACCTTCCGTTAACGTTTCGAATCCAGCCTTCACAAGTGCAGTTACCCCGCCGCAAAGTACAGCTTGCTCTCCAAATAAGTCCGTTTCGGTTTCTTCTTGGAATGTCGTTTCAATTACCCCCGCACGTGTACACCCTACACCTTTTGCATACGCCAGTGCTACATGTAGCGCTGTTCCCGTCGCATCTTGATGCACTGCGACTAATGCTGGAACACCATTTCCTTCTTGAAATACACGGCGAACGAGATGACCTGGACTTTTTGGCGCGACCATCGCTACATCTACGTAACTTGGCGGATTAATTTGTCCGAAGTGAATGTTAAATCCATGCGAGAAAAGTAACGTTTGTCCTTCACGAAGATTCTCTTCTACCTCTGCTTTATACACATGAGCTTGCTGTTCATCTGGCAATAACATTTGTACAACTTGTGCGGTTCGAACCGCTTCTGAAACAGACATTACTTCAAATCCATCAGCTTTCGCTACTTCATACGACTTACCAGGACGAACACCAACTACAACTTCTACACCAGAATCACGTAAATTTTGTGCTTGCGCATGACCTTGTGATCCATAACCAACTACTGCAACAGTTTTTCCTTGTAATAACTCTACATTTGCATCTTTTTCATAATATGTTTTCATATTCCATACACCCCTTATAATTTATTTACTTGCAGAACATCAATTAATTTTTTCAACTGACTAACAAGTAATATCGCTTCATTTTCAGTACAAACTGCTGTGAGTTTCATTTCAGAAACACCACTAGTATCTCTTTCGTTTAAATGTAAAGAAGAAATATAATAACCACGCCGAGCAAAAATCCCACTTATACGTAATAAGACGCTTGGCTCGTTATGAATAACGAGTGAAAAAGTATGACTCATTCTTCCCACCTCTTCATAATCATTTCGTTATTCCCTTTGTTTGGCGGAACCATCGGAAATACGTTTTCACCTTCTTCTACACAAAAATCAACTACGACAGGACCTTCGTGAGCAAATGCTTCTAACATCACTTGTTTTGCCTCGGTTGAATTTGTTGCTCTTAATCCCTTTACTCCATAAGCTTCTGCTACTTTCACAAAATCTGGTGATCCAATTTTTGATTCTGATAAACGATTTTCATAAAACATTTCTTGCCATTGCCTTACCATCCCTAAAAATTTGTTATTTATGATAAATACTTTTACAGGGATGTTATTTTCAGCAATTGTTTGTAGTTCTTGAATGTTCATTTGAAAAGAAGCGTCACCTGCAATACAAATGACAAGTTCTTCTTTTTTAGCTAGCTGAGCACCAATTGCTGCTGGAAAACCAAACCCCATTGTTCCTAATCCTCCAGAGGTAAGGAACGTCCGAGGTTTTCTTGCTTTATAGAAGTGAGCAGCCCACATTTGATGCTGACCTACTTCTGTTGTGACAATCGCTTGACCATTCGTTAGTTCACTTACTAAGTTGATCACATGCTGTGGTTTTAACTCAGATTCTTTTTGCTTATAAGAAAGTGGATATTCTTCTTTCCATGTCTTTACTTTCTGAAGCCATTCGTCTGTTTGTGTATAAATAGACATATGTAACAGCATGTGTAACGCTTTTTTTACATCACCAACAATCGGATGTTCTACAGTTACATTTTTATGAAACTCAGAAGAATCAATATCAATATGTACTTTTTTCGAGTTCGGAGAAAAAAGTTCTAATTTTCCTGTTACACGATCATCGAAGCGAACACCTAATGCAAGTAGTAAATCACATTCTGTTACCGCCATATTAGCAGCGTATGTCCCATGCATACCAAGCATCCCTAAAAACAATGGATCTCCCGGTGGATATGCACCAAGTCCCATTAAAGTTGAAACGACTGGAATACGGTTTTCCCTTGCGAATTCGAAGAGTTCATCGGATCCACCTGAATGAATGACACCTCCTCCAATATAAAGAAGTGGACGCTTTGATTTTGAAATTGCTTTAGCCACCTCTCTAAGTTTCATACTGTCTGGTACAAGTTCTGGTTTGTACCCCGGAATATCAACTTCTTCATTAAAGAAACTGGTGACTTTTGCATTTTGAACATCTTTTGGAATATCGATCAATACTGGTCCGGGTCTTCCGCTTTCGGCGATGTAAAAAGCTTCTTGCACAATTCGTAATACATGATTTACATCACGAACTTGGTAATTATGCTTCGTAACAGGTACTGTAATTCCAACAACATCTGCTTCTTGAAATCCATCTTTACCAATTAAAGACGTTGCAACTTGCCCGGTAATGACAAGTAAAGGAATCGAATCCATATAAGCGTCTGCTAAGCCCGTAACTAAATTTGTCGCCCCTGGTCCAGAGGTAGCAAAGACTACCCCGACCTTTCCAGAAGCTCTCGCATATCCTTCAGCCGCATGAATGGCAGCTTGTTCATGACGAGTTAAAACATGTTTCAAACCACTTTCGTATAAAGCGTCGTATATTGGCAAGATTGCTCCGCCCGGATAGCCGAAAACGGACGTTACACCTAATCTCTTTAAACATTGAATCACATGCCCAGCGCCTGTCATTTCTTCATACTGTAATTTCTCATACGCTGTATACTGCTGCTTCATTTCCATTAACTCCTCTCCTTATTTACGCTAAGCTTTCCGTCAGCCCGGGAACACGTACTCCTCTTTCTCTCGTTAATTTTTTAAATTCTTCGGTCAATTGTTTCGTTACACTTCCTGGTTTCCCATCTCCAATTTCTCTCGAATCAACTTTTACAACTGGAATTAACTCCGCTGCTGTTCCTGTTAAAAATACTTCATCCGCTACATATACATCATGGCGAGTGAACGGTCTTTCCTCACATGGAATACTCAGTCGCTCACATAGCTCGATAACACTATTTCTCGTAATACCTTCTAATGCTCCTAAATAGGATGGCGGGGTTAACACTTTTCCATCTTTCACAACGAAAACATTATCACCAGAACCTTCACAAACATATCCTTGTTGATTTAACATAAGAGCCTCTAACACTCCTGCTTGTGCTGCTTCAATTTTTACAAGTACGTTATTTAAATAATTCATTGACTTAATACGTGGATCTAACGCATCTGGCGTATTACGTCTTGATGCAACAGATACAACGCTTAGCCCATTATCATAAAATTCTTGTGGGAATAACTTTAATTGTTCTGCAATGATAATTACGCTCGGCTTCACACAACTTCTCGGATCGAGCCCTAAGTCACCTTTTCCTCTTGAGACAATCAAGCGAATGTAAGCATCAGCATATTCGTTTTTTTGGAGTGTATGTAAAACTGCTTCTTCCATTTCTTCTACCGTCATTGGAATTGTTAGTAAAATAGATTTCGCTGATTCATACAATCGTTTCACATGTTCTTTTAAACAAAATACATTTCCTCCGTAACTACGAATCCCTTCAAATACACCGTCTCCGTATAAAAAACCGTGATCATATACTGAAACAACTGCCTTTTCTTTTTCTACAAATTCCCCATTCATGTAAATGTACTGGTTTCCCATCTCACATCGCTCCTCTTTTTTTCTCTATTTTTTGCAATCTATTTCTACATCGATTGCTGAGATGAGTATTTTTAACAGAATATTCAGTATATAAATATTAAAAATATACTCGTCTCAACAATCGATTACTTACATACTTGTAGCAATCCATTGCTGAGACGAGGGAATCGTGGTACCACTCAGCTTCCTTATACTTCTCACGAAATATAAGCTCTGCAAGTCCAATTAGACTTTTGTTTTTCTATCGGGAACAACCCCGCTACTTTTTACTAGTTTTCAAAAGTAGTGCTCCAAGGTGATTTTCAATGAGTGCATTGTTACCACCCTCACAGCCTCGGGGCAGCTCTCTGAAACAATCTTTATCATTTACTCTCCTCTTCCACGCATTCTCTTATTCTATTTTTTAAAATAAAAACTCTCGCCTCAGCAATCAACTACTACAATTTAGTAGCTTTGATTGCTGAGGCGAGAGTTTCGCGTTACCACTCAGCTTCCTTATACTTCTCACGAAATATAAGCTTTGTAGGTCCAATCAGACCTCCGTCCTTTTACCGGAGACGATGCCGCCGCCCTCTACTCAGTTTCCCTTTCGCAAGCGATGCTCCGAGGCGATCTTCAATGATTCGATTGTTACTACCCTCACAGCCTTGGAGTAGCTCTCTGAAACGATCATAATCATCTACTTTCCTCTTCTTTGCATATACAACATATAAAGTTAGAAAATTCTTAATTAACTTTTATTTGTTACACGTATTATAGGACGTTGTTCTTTTCCTTGTCAACATGTTTTTTCAAAAAAATCGAAATTCATTCTATTTATTAAGAGCCTATTTATTTTTTCTCAAATTAAAATTGGAATGAATTACTTACATACACTCATATATTGCTTAAGTATGTTTGCACTACTACATAAAGAAAAATTTATGAGGAGATGAGGAAACTATGTTAAAAGGGAAAGTAGCGTTAGTTACAGGAGCAAGCCGAGGAATTGGACGAGCGATCGCTAAACGTTTAGCAAATGACGGTGCATTGGTTGCTGTTCATTACGGTAATCGAAAAGATGACGCTGAAGAAACTGTTCATGAAATTCGATCAAATGGTGGCCAAGCTTTTTCTATCGGCGCAAATCTAGAATCCTTACACGGTTTAGAAAACCTTTATAACGCTTTAGATACTGAATTACAAAAGCGCACTGGTGAAATACAATTTGATATTTTAATAAACAATGCTGGCATTGGTCCTGGTGCTTTTATTGAAGAAACGACTGAACAATTTTTTGATAGAATGGTTTCAGTAAATGCAAAAGCACCATTCTTTATCATTCAACAAGCACTGCCACGTTTACGTGACAATAGCCGAATTATTAATATTTCATCCGCTGCGACCCGCATTTCTTTACCTGATTTTGTTGCATATAGTATGACGAAAGGCGCTATTAATACAATGACTTTTACGCTAGCAAAACAACTTGGAGCACGAGGAATAACGGTGAATGCAATACTTCCAGGATTTATTAAAACAGATATGAATGCAGAACTCTTGGGCGACCCGATGATGAAGCAGTACGCTACTACTATTTCCGCTTTCAATCGCTTAGGTGAAGTAGAAGACATTGCCGATACTGCTGCATTTCTTGCTTCTCCAGACAGCCGCTGGGTTACTGGACAATTAATTGATGTGAGCGGAGGATCTTGTTTATAAAAAACATATATTTTCAAATCTTTTTTATTGCGCAATAAAACAATTTATATAATACTATATAAAACATATACATTTAGGAGGATTACAGCAATGTCCGAAAAAACATACGAACTCGCAACCTTCGCAGGTGGTTGCTTTTGGTGCATGGTAAAACCATTTGATGAACTTCCTGGTATTCATAAAGTACTTTCTGGCTATGCAGGAGGTCATGTAGAAAACCCAACATATGAACAAGTAAAAGCTGGAACATCTGGACATTTAGAAGTTGTTCAAATTACATTCGATCCTTCTATTTTTCCTTATCAAAAATTACTAGACTTATATTGGCCACAAATCGATCCAACTGATGATGGCGGACAATTTTTTGACCGTGGTTCATCTTATCGTACCGCTATTTTTTATCATAACGAAACACAAAAAGGGCTTGCTGAAAAATCAAAACAAGCTCTTGCAGAAAGCGGTATGTTTAAAGATCCAATCGTGACTGAAATTCGTCCTGCTGCACCTTTTTACGAAGCAGAGGAATACCATCAACATTTCTATAAAAAGAATCCAGAGAAATATGCTACTGAGCAAAAAAAATCTGGGCGTGAAGACTTTATAAAAGAAAATTGGCAAAAAAAATAATAAAAATGCATCGTGCTTTTTTAGTACGATGCGTTTTTATTTTTGATAAAAGTACCATACAATTAATAGAACAATTGCTGTTAGTGACCAAAGTACTATCTCGTTTTTCACTCTATTCTTTTTCTTAGTCATTTCATTCCCTCCTAAAAACTATTGAACATATTCAAGTTGTTCTTTGTTTAATTGACCACCTTATATACGTGAATACATCCTTACAAATTCTAATAGCAAGACCACCAATAATTCCGATTGCAATTGAAATTACTAACATCTGTCCAAAACTAAAAGAATTTGTGTACGTTATGTAGAGAACGATACATATAAGTAAAACATCCGGTAAAGAAAGTAAAAACCTTTTAAGCATTCCTTTATCTCCTCTATACTTTATTTATATCTTCTACTGTAATTTTGAAATATAGTTTGTTCAAAAATTCCATTTAGACCCTCATTTTATGAAAAATAATAAGAATCCCTTTTCAAAAGAGATTCTTATTCAGTAGATTTAAGTTTAATTATTTTGTACATATCCTATTCCATAATTACTCCTAAAATAGAATAATATTACTAATTATTTATTGTAAATTGACTATTCGCCAGGCAACCGAATGTCGCGCCAGCTATCTACATCGCATTGGCCAAATTCATTATTACCTACCGCGACCACCGTGCCGTTTGATTTAAGACCGACTGTATGTGCACAACCAGCCGCTATCGCTACAATATCGCGCCAATCGCTTACGTTACATTGACCATACTCATTCCAGCCCACTGCCACCACGGTACCGTTTGATTTAAGTCCGATTGTATGATTCGTACCAGCCGCTATTGCTACAATGTCTCTCCAGCCACTTACATCACACTGGTTATGTTTATCATTCCCCACTGCCGTCACCGTGCCGTCTCGTTTAAGACCAACAGTATGAAGATAACCAGCCTTGACCGATACAATACCTCGCCAGCTACTTACATTGCATTGACCATATCGATCATTCCCCACAGTCGTTACTGTACCATCCAATTTAAGACCGACTGTATGCCAGTCACCCGCTGTGACTGCCACAATACCTTGCCAACTGCTTACATTGCATTCTCCTTCTTTATTTCGGCCCACCGCTACTACCGTGCCATCCGATTTAAGGCCAATGGTACGACGCCAGCCCGCCGCAACCGCTACAATATTATGCCAATCGTTTACATCACATTGTTCATGCTTATTCCAACCCACTGCTACCGTAGTACTGTCACATGTAAGACCGATTGTATGAGCATTACCCGTGTTCGTTGCCATATGAACATTGCCCACTGCGACTGCTTCAATATCGCGCCAATCACTTACATTACATTCCCCTTCTTTATTCCGTCCCACCGCTACTACTGTGCCATCCGATTTAAGGCCAACAGTATGACAACGCCCCGCCGCTATCGTATCTTTAGGCCAGCGTTTCACTTTTTCTTTCGATAAAAGGTAATCCATGTTTTACCTCCTTGCATATAAGCAACTGTATCATAATAGATATTTTTATCAAATTTCATTATAAATCTACATTTACAAAGAAAGCTTATTTTACTTCTTCCAAAAATAAAAACCTCCAGTTTAAATACTAGAGGTTTTCTCGTTATTTTTTCAAGCGGTCAATAAAATCGTTCAATTTATCTAGCGATTTCATATTCTGATTGCAAGCTACACCATCTTTGCAAATGTAGTTTCCCTTTTTAACGAAAGTTCCTGGTACATCACCTTTAATTTCAACTAAAAACATTCCTACTTCTTCATGTCCATGACATAACGAACAAATGCTTTTTTTATTTAAACTTTGGAACGTTCCTTGCAGACCAACAAATTTATTTTTATCATTTTTCGCTATAATAAATTTCCTGCTTGACCCCTTATCAATCCAGCTTAAATAAGATATTTCTTTCATATCCATTTCTTCCATATCAGGAAGTTTTAACTTTTTCGCTTTAGGAAATAATTTTTTTAATGTTTGTGCTGTAACTTCTTGAAACGGAATTACATACGGATTTATTTTCATTAAAAATGATTCTGCATCTTCTCTATTCTGAACTGTTAATACCGTATCAATTAACTCTTTCTGTTCATCCGTTAAATTTTCAAATACATGTATTATCTTTTCAATCGCAAGCGATTTTAACGCTTGAATTACACCTCTATCATTTGCCGTCGCATGCCCGTTTGCTAAAATATAAGCTTGTGATTTTATAAAATTATATTGATCACTTCTAATAAACGCTTCCATCTTTATCACTCCATACAAATTGTTGATCTAGTTTTATTGTATACAATGATTACGTTTTTTGATATGTAAAAGATAACTTAGAAACAAACATTACATATATCACTTATTCTCTACCGCTGCATTTCCTGACAAAAGAAGCCATCATCTGTTTTCCATTCCGCATATAATACGTCTTCAAATTTAGTAATTCCTTTTTGCTTTATTTGTTTATAAAGCCACCCTTCATCAAATCCGGCTTCCCTCAAATTATCCTTAACTACTTTTCCATCACTAATTAATGAAATTGGTAAGTATACAGGCTTATGTTTTAAACTTAAATCATTTACAGTAGGAGATTCGTATTTACTTTTTTTCAAAACGCTTATGTTTCCGTTAGGTTCCAATATCATATATTCAACTTCTCGGATTGAAAATATATCTTTTTGTTGCCTAAGCATTTGTTGTAATTGATTTATATCCAAATGATTTACGCTTAATTGTTCACGATCAATCTTTCCATTACGAATAATAATTGAAGGATATCCTTCAAAAAACCTTCTTGTTCCTCTTACTTTTTGTGTTATCACTTCAATAGTATAAATTAAAATGACCCAAACAAATACTGAATATAAAATAGACCATACTTTAATTTTAGGATCATATATTGAATTTCCAACGAGCTCACCTAGGACGATTGCAGAAATAAAATCAAAGGGCGTTAGCTGAGATATTTGTGTTTTCCCTAATATTTTTGTAGCAATTAATAGAACAAAAAAACCAATTAAAAGCTCTATCGTTATTTGTCCAATATGATTCATATATGTTCACCTTTCTACTCTTCAAGTGCTCTGTATACCATTTAATAAAAAAACGGCACATTTTTTCTATTATCATGCCCGTTCACACTTCATATATCCAATACATATAAAACAAAAAGAGTCTGATTCAAAGTAATATATGAATCAGACTCTTTTCCTCTTATTTAGAATACACAATCTTTTTAATCGTTTCCCCAGAAAGAAAATATTCTTCTGCAAGTTGATGAATAGCAATCCCACTTTTAAACGCTTCTTTAATCGCTTTATTTCTTTCATCTAGTTGTTTTCTTCCGCCAGATCGTGTACCCCATTTATAATGTTTCGTTTCTTGTTTCGGAATGTAAATTGTTTCACCTTGTATATACTTTTGAATTTCAGTAATTAAACTCTCTGGTAAAACAGCATTAGCTTTTACGTATTTCATTTCTGCTCGCCCCTTATTTTTTATGGTTCATTTCAATAAGGTGCAAAGCCAAATATAAAAAATGATACGAGCTCATCTAGGCGATTGTATATTACTGGTCTACCTCACGCAAAGTATCGCCATTTCCATACTTGGCTTTGCATGAGACGTTGCAGTGTCTGGCAATTGAATTATAATCGCCATATAAACACCTCCTAATATACCTTTTGCATTTTATTATATGATAAATTCCTTCTCCTTGCATCCACACCCTTCTTAAAGCACGAAATTACTTAGTTTGATATAATACTTTTTAATTGAATCAAAAATCATTGTGAGGTTACATTATGAAGAAAAAAATTATCATTACAATCGTTACACTATTCTTTATTATCACGGCATTATTCGGAACATACAAATTGATGAACGCAAGAAGCTTTCAATTATTTGGAGATTTAACACAACGCGTAGAAACAAATGAAAAAGTGATCGCTTTAACTTTTGATGATGGCCCTACTAACAATGTAAAACAAATATTACCGCTACTAGATACATACAACGCTAAAGCTACTTTCTTTTTAATTGGAAATGAATTAGAGAAAAATCTATCGTTAGGAGAAGCTATCGCGCAATCTGGGCACCAACTTGGAAACCATACATATTCTCATAATAGAATGGTTTTCAAAACACCTTCTTTTATTAAAGATGAAATAGAAAAAACGAATTCATTAATCCGCCAAACAGGATTTACAAACGAAATTGATTTTAGGCCCCCTAACGGAAAAAAATTAATTGGACTACCCTATTATTTAAATAAAAATAATATCGAAACAATTATATGGGATCTTGAGCCCGATACTTTTTATAAATCTGCGGCTGATAAAATTGAATACGTTAATAAAAATGTAAAACCAGGTTCTATCATTTTACTGCACTCTATGTATGATGAGTCTAATGAAAATTTACAAACAATTGAAGGTATTTTAGACTCTTTATCTAAGAAGGGCTATCAGTTCGTAACAGTAAACGAATTACAAAAAAGGGGGAAATAAAAAGGTAGCGTATCATATAACGATACGCTACCTTTCTTTTTAAATAATGCCAAGTACATTTAAGAATACGATAATAATCGCAATTGGTGCGATAAAGCGAAGTAAGAATAACCATAATACGAACAGTTTATAACCCTTATTTTCACTTACACCAAGCTCTTTCATTAATACATCTTTCTTCATTTTTAAAGGAACAAAGATAGAAACTAATAATACACCAAGTGGCATTAGTACGTTACTAACTGCATAGTCCGCTAAATCAAAGACTGTCTTTCCAAAAATCTTCAGATCACTTAATATACCGAATGATAATGCTGATGGTACCCCAACAACGAAGATTAATAACCCTACGATTAAGGCCATTTTTTCACGTTTCCCTTTACCTTTTGCAGTTAAAGATGCAACACTAATTTCTAACATCGAAATTGCTGATGTAATCGTAGCAAAGAAGAATAGTAATAAGAAAACGATGAAGAATAATTTTCCGAACGCCATTTTACTGAAAATAGCTGGCAATACGATAAATAATAGTCCCGGCCCTTGAGATGGTTCCATTCCAAATGCGAACACAACTGGGAAAATTGCAAGTCCTGCAAGTAATGTAATAACAAGAGTTAAAGCTACGATAGAAAATGCCGAACGTGGTAAACTTTCTTCTTTCGGTAAGTATGAACTATACGTTACCATAACGGCTACTCCGACAGATAACGAGAAGAACGATTGACCCATTGCATATAAAATAACTTCTGATGTTACATGTGAGAAATCAGGTTGTAAGAAGAAACGAACGCCTTCTCCAGCACCATCTAACGTAAGTGCACGAACGATTAATACAAAGAATAAAACGAATAGTGCTGGCATGAAATATTTATTTACTTTTTCAACACCATTTTGTACACCTTTACTTACGATAAAAATAGTAATAAGGATGAATAATAGCTGTGATCCAACTGCTAAATATGGATTGGAAATGATTTCACCAAACGTAGCTTCGTATGCTCCATTTCCTTCCCATAGTCTACCTGTAATTGCATTCCATAAATATAATATAATCCAGCCTCCTACAACACTGTAGAAAGAAAGTAATATGAAACATGTTACAATTCCTAATTTACCTAACCAAGGCCATAACGTTTTAGGAGCAATCTCTCTATACGCATCCACAGCCTCTTTTTGTGTACTTCTTCCAATAACAAATTCAGCTAATAATAGCGGTAAACCAATTAATAATGTGAAACCGATGAAAATAAGGAAGAATGCTCCGCCTCCTCCAATGCCGGCCATATATGGGAATTTCCAAATCGCCCCAAGGCCAATTGCCGAACCTGCTGCAGCTAATACGAAACCTAATTTCGATGTCCATTGCTGTGAATTCATTTGTTAATCTCCTCTCTGTCTCTTTTTCTTTGTTACAATTCGGTATTTATATTGTTCTATCAATACTCTTTTCTAATACGCTCACTTCCTCCCTAATAAAAAAACGTCCCTACGTAAATACGTAGGGACGACAAAAATATCGCGGTACCACCCTAGTTGTGAAGAACACTAAGAAGCAACCTAAATAAAAACGCCCCTACGCAAAAACGTAGGGACGATAAAATATCGCGGTACCACCCTAGTTATGAAGCCACACCAAAGTTAGGACCTAAATAAAAAACGTCCCTACGTAAATACGTAGGGACGATAAATATCGCGGTACCACCCTAGTTGTGAAAAGATCTTCACCACTTTATTTGATAACGGTATAAACTACCGTCTTTCATTTCCTCATAATGTGAGATTTATGAAAGATGCTCCAGGACGAACTTCATGAATAATCTATATACTGATTCACACCAACCATCAGCTCTCTGAAATAGGGAGATATTCACTACTATACCCTTTCATTGCCCAAATATTATTTTCCGAATTGATTACTATCATTTTTATCACACATTAAAAATAGTGTCAACTTATATTTTGAATTTTTATGTATTACAATCTATTTAAAAATTCGAAATGTGAGTTTTAGTTTAGAAAACAAGTGGATTAGTACATAACGAATTCTAACAGGCAATAGAAAAAGAATTACGTATTATTGATACTTATTCAATAATACAACTGACCTAGAAACATAACCTGCCTCTATCTGTATTAGTTTTTTAAGAGTTTGATGGATACCAAGAAAATTTTGCATCACTATCCAGTGGCCTATTTTTCGTTTCTTCTTTAATTACACAAAACCATTCATTTAGAATTTGAGTTTTGGACAATTGAGCAGCAAGGCTATCTTCCCAAATTATATGTGAGAACCAGGCTTTCGTTTCCCATTCAAACTGCAATTGTGCGAACGAAATTATAGGGTGATCAGCTTCACGAAATTGCTCATTTACTGCCTTTGAAACTTCTAGGGCTTGCGGTAACAACTCGTTCTGAATTCTAATTCTTATCGCCTCATTTTCTAGCTGATCCCAGAAATACAATTGTCCATTTATTTGATAAAAAATATCAAATGAAGCCTCACCTTTCTTCAAATTCAATAATACGAAGGCACGTTCCACATCATTGTCAGCCGCCTTTACAGCATTAACAATTATATTTTGTGCCATTGATACCCAGTAACTAGTCGCTTCCTCTACCGGTGATTCAACATACAATTCTTCACTTAATTCATGAAGAGTGGCTTCTTGCTCATTTACTTTTTCAACTTTTTTAAAAAACCTATTAAAAAAACCCATAACTTCCCCCTTATTACTATTTTCTATTTCACAAAATAAAAAATAGATTTTTCTTGCTCATCCACATTTACTCCTGGCGCGTATGTATGAACTTGTTGCAACACTTCTTCTATTAGCAACTCTAACTCCTGCACACTATTTTCTGGATTCCCTATTAATGTATCTGCCATACGTTCATATAATTTTTCAGGTTTAATAGTCATTCGTTCCACATTATTAGGCATCCATTTAAACGCCGGATGGTGTACGTACATTTTATTCAAACCAAATAAAACACCGAATACGTTCCTTTGTACTTCGCAAATAACGTCATAAAGCATAAGCCAATCTTTCCGTTTTAAAAGCGCCTTTCGATTGTGCCAACGATTACTTAACCATAGATTTTCTGAAATCATTCGTTTTGCTAGTTCATCTGGATATGCCGCTACTCTATCTTTTAATTCATTCACTTTCCCTTCTCCATACAAACTAACACCATCATGAACGGATGATACAATACATTGTTTTTCATAACTTATATCATATTGATTCACCACATCCGAAATCACTTTCTCTACTGTCTCTGTTAAAAAGTTACTAATCTCTAATTTGATTCCCTCTTTCGTTAAATACGTTTCCGACCATTCTTCTTCCTCATACGGATGATACGATAATATTGTCCCATCAATATGATGAATAGGAGCCCTACGGTCCTCATCTTCTGGCGGTGTTGACCATAAAATATGTAATTCTATATCTGAATGTTCATCTTCTAGCTTTCTAGCTACTGAACCTGCTAAAATAATAGCTTCTACTTTCGGATTTTGCCTATAAATCCCTGACATCTCTATTGCTTTCTCTTTTAATCCCATTTCATTTCCCCCTAAAATTGCAGTAATCCCCTATATTTCATTTATCTATTTCGATATTACAGCTTGCATTACCTTTTCATATTTCTACCCAATAACGTTGAACAATTTCACCAGTATGAGAAGAAACTACTTCATTTTCTAACACACCACCAACCTTTTGAATCGTTTTAGCAGAACCGATATTGGATTTATCGCAAGTTATTAACACTTTCTGTCATCCTAATTTTTGCGCTTCAGCTAATGCAAGCTTTAGTTGTTTCGTAGCGTAACCGTGGCGACGTTTATTTGGATGGACACTATATCCAATATGACCGCTTTCCCGTAATAATTCTGGATTTAATCTATGTCTAATATTCACAAAGCCTATAAGTTCCCCTTTTTCAAAACTTAAAAACTGGCTAGATGGCACTCGATTAGCTAGTAAATTTTCTCCTAGTTCTTGTTTACTCACTTTTTCAAACCATTCATCAAGAGAATCAAAGTTTTGTAAAGAACTACTTCCATGTGGTTGTTCCCCTGAGTGTAAAAATGCGTGTCTATACGCCATAATATGCTCACTATATTCATGGATTGGTTTTAATAGTTTCATTGTTCTTCTCTCCCTCTTCATTCCATAAAACAAACACCTTAATAGCAGCTATTCACTATTAAGGTGTTTCTATCCTTTTTATTCAAATAACCCCATGCTCAAATAACGTTCACCTGTATCAGGCGCAATACATAAAACTTTTTTACCAGCGCCTAGACGTTTCGCTATCATGATTGCAGCGTAAACAGATGCTCCAGAAGACGGCCCAACTAATAATCCCTCTTGTCTAGCTAAGTTTCTCATTGTCGTTAAAGCCTCTTCGTCTGCAATTTGAATAATTTCGTTATACACTTCTGTATTTAAGTTTTTCGGGATAAACCCTGGGCTTGTTCCTACTAGTTTATGAGGACCTGGTACACCACCTGATAAAACGGGAGATCCTTTCGGTTCCACTACTGCAATATATAAGTTTGGTAATTTCTCTTTTAACGTTTCACCAGTCCCTGTAATCGTTCCGCCTGTTCCTGCCGTTGCAACAAAAGCGTCCAGCTCTCCATCCATTTGTTCGTAAATTTCAAGCGCAGTCGTATAACGGTGAATATTCGGATTAGCTGGATTTTCAAATTGTTGCGGGATAAAACTATTCGGTATTTGTTTTTGCAGTTCTAACGCCTTCGCAATTGCTCCTGGCATTCTTTGTTCTGCTGGTGTTAAAACTACTTCTGCTCCGTATGCTTTCAATAAATTAATACGCTCTTTTGACATATTATCTGGCATAATTAAAATCGCTTTATACCCTTTAGCTGCTGCATTCATCGCTAAACCAATCCCTGTATTCCCGCTTGTCGGTTCAATAATTGTATCTCCTGGTTTGATGAGACCATTTTCTTCTGCAACGTGAAGTAAATTATAAGCAGCACGGTCTTTCACACTGCGCGATGGATTAAACATTTCTAGTTTCACATACACATCTGCTGCGTCTTCCGGAATAAATTTAGATAATCGGACGACAGGTGTATCTCCTATTAATTCCGTAACGTTTCCACACAATTTCATAGCGCATCCCCTATTCTATCGTTTTCTTATCACTTGGCAGTAACCATGAAGTGAGTCCAATTAATGGTAGACAACTACATAATAGCATAATAAATTGCAGGCTATATATATCTGCTAATTTCCCAAGAACTACTGCACCTAATGCTCCAAGTCCAAACGCAAGACCTACGATTAATCCTGACACCATTCCCACTTTTCCAGGTACAAGCTCTTGTGCATATACAACAATTACACTAAAACTACTTGAACTAATAAAACCAATACATAAAAATAACGGTACAACCCACACGAGCGAAACGTGAGGTAATAAAAGTGCAAGTGGAGCTGAGCCAAGCATTGAAAATACAATTATCTTTTTCTTACCGAATCGATCTGCTAACGGTCCTCCGAAGAAAGTTCCTAACACACCAGCAATCATAAATGCGAATACGAAATACTGTGCATTTTTTATAGATAAACCGTAATGCTCTATTAAGTAAAATTGATAGAAATTCCCGATACCAGCACCGTACCAAGAGCGTACAAAAGTAAGAAAAACAAGAAGTATAATAACGAATTTAATGTGTGTACTTACAATTGCATTTTCCGCCTCAAGCGCAGCTCTCTTTTTCCTTCTTACAGCGCCGGTTGCTAATTCATTTTTGTACCAATTCGATACGAAAATTAATAATACAATTCCTACTGCTGCAAATGCTGTAAAACCTAATGAACCAATTTGACCGAGCGGAACGAAAATTAGCGCTGTAAAAATTGGAGCTAAAGAATTCCCCGTGTTTCCCCCAACTTGATAAATCGCTTGCGCTAACCCTCGTTTTGCACCTGCCGCCATATACGCAACACGAGCGCCTTCTGGATGAAAGACTGCGGAACCTAAACCAATAAATAAAACAGAAATAATAACAATAATAAAGTTTGGTGCAAACGCGAGTCCAATCATTCCAAGCATACTTGAAAACATCCCGAGTGGTAATAAAAATGGTGACGGCTTCTTATCTGAATACATTCCAAACACCGGTTGCATAATCGATGACGTCATATTTAACGCAAACGCAATCCATCCTACTTGCATATAAGATAAATTCATTGTTTTTTCCAAAATAGGAAACAACGCCGGCACAACTGCTTGCATCGAATCATTTAAAAAATGTCCAAAGCTAATCGCAAATAAAATTCGATATATTGTCGGTGTTTCTACAGTGTTTTTTTGTGAAACTGCCTGCATATATGAATCTCCCCTTTCTGTACAAAATATATATTTATTACAGTAGGTGTAATAAATTCTGAGTTTTGAAACATTTCTATTCTATACTGCTTTCATTTCTTTTTCCAGAAATATAACTTAACTCCCGTCATTGGCTTGCATGCTTGTAACTTTCAGCGATAAAACATTACAAAAAAAAGACAACCCAATCACATACTGGGTTGCCTCTTACATTAAATTGCAAAACGCTTATACTTCTCGTAATCGCTCGTCTTACATTCTACCTCTAATTTCGTACCTTCGTTTTCGTAACTCGTAGATAAAACGTGTGCATGATTATTGAAATACGAAACTACCTGTCCTTGATCATATGGAATTAACATTTCACACTTCGTATATTCTTTATAAATATGGGAGCGAATCATTTCTACCAGCTCTTCAATGCCAACATGTTTCTTCGCAGATAAATACACGCGATCTTCTTGTACTTTCGGGATTTCAACATCCATCATATCTGATTTGTTATAAGCATAGATCGTTGGAATATTTTCTACTCCAATTTTCTTTAACGTTTCATTTGTAATATCAATTAATTGTTCATAATTTGGATTTGCGTAATCTACGACGTGAATAAGTAAATCCGCTTCCGCTACTTCTTCTAACGTTGAACGGAACGCTTTCACAAGATGATGTGGTAATTTACTTACAAATCCAACTGTATCTGTTAATAAGAATGATTTATTATCTGGTAAATCAATATTTCGTACAGATGTTTCTAACGTCGCGAATAACATATCTTTTTCAAATACTTGCTTTTCTTCTGTACCATTATAAATTTCAAGCATTGCATTCATCGTCGTTGACTTTCCTGCATTCGTATAACCTACTAATGCTACAACAGGTATTTCATTTTTCTTACGTTGCTTTCGCTGCGTTTGACGCTGGGCAACGAGCGCTTCTAAATCTTTATTCAAAACTGAAATTTGTTCTTCAATTTTACGACGGTCTAACTCTAACTTCTTCTCACCGACACCTTTATTTTTCGTACCAACGCCGCCACTCTGTCTCCCTAACGATTCACGAAGGCCGATTAAACGAGGCATCATATACTGAAGGTGTGCTACTTCTACTTGTAGCTGTGCTTCTTTCGTTTTCGCACGTTGCGCAAAAATATCTAAAATTAAAATGGTACGATCAATTACCTTACAATCTAAATCCTCTTCTAAATTTCGAATTTGTGAAGGAGATAATTCATCATTAAAGATGACCATATTCGCATCTATTTCTTGTACATACGCTGCTACTTCTTCAATCTTTCCTTTTCCGATATAATGCGATGGATTTACTCGTTGTAAATTTTGCGTTACTTGCCCAATTACCTCTACATCACAAGCTTCCGCAAGATTTGTTAACTCTTCCATCGAATATGCAAAATCATCTTCATTACCTACATTTACTCCAACTAAAACTGCTCTTTGTAATACTTCTTCCATATATTTATTCCTCCATTTCGATTACGTAAAATAAAAAACACAGGTCGCGCTGCCTGTGTTTTCGTAAACGGATAAGGGTTCACCGAAGAAATAGAAGAAAGCTATGCTTTCATCCTATTTTATAGTCAAAAAGTCCCAAGATTGTATACGTATCCACAATAAGTGTTCACTTATACAATCCCATTCTATTTATAAAGGCAAAACAAAAAGAGGGCGTATTCGTCCCTCCCTCTTTTTCACATATAAGCTTAATAAAGGGTTCCTTTAAAATAGGCAGACCAATCCCGTTCACTCTGTACACAGACAGAGCCTTTGAGCGCTATTCAATTATTGGCACAAAGTATTGAGACGTAATCTGATTAAGATCAAAGGAAGCCCCTCCGTTCATTTTAAGTTACATAAAGTGTAGCATAAGTAATTCGCTTTCACAAGGTTTAACAACCTATATCACACTAAAGAAAATCGTTATATTTTTACTTTAATCGTCATTTTTTGCGAGTTTTTCTCACAATAAAAATAACAAAAGCAATTATCCATAAAAGCCCCATGGAAATAATAGCCACTTGCCACAAACTCAAACCGCTCACCATCTCACCCTTTAAATCCACTTTCTTCGTCGGAACAGACTCTTTTGCAATTTGACTTAAAACCGATTTGTCCGCCCCTGCCTCATCCAATCTCTTCGTTCCACTACAACTATGTGTATGTAATTGTTTTTCTGATCCTCTTTGAGTAGAAAATACTAAGTACTCTCCTCCTTCTACAAAGCGAAACATACAATCACCACCCTTTGTATATACGATAATTTGCGAAGAAGTTGTCCCTTTCCAAATTTTCTTCACCTCAAATAACACTTCAGTTCCGACCTCTTCTTTCCTTCCAACCTCAATTACTTTCCCCTCAAACACTACATCGTTTTTTTGAAATGCATCTTCTGTTGATACTTTAATACAATCACAAGCATAAGATTTCTCAGGAAAAATAATAAGAATAAAGCTACAAATGATGATGACAGGAAACATGTGTAAAATTCTTTTCAAGGAGCTGAACTCCCTTCATTATCAATTTTAGAAACTTCTCGTATATTATTTTTACAGCACTCGCCAAATTCCTTCATAGCAAGTTAATCATTATCGTTTTAATACAACAAAAATCTTTATTGACATTTTTATAACCTGATATTAGTATCAGGTTATAAAAATAAAAGTTAGGAGATGTTCCTATGCATTCTAAATCTCGTATTACTGCAATTGGTACTTATGTTCCAGATCAAATATTGTCTAATAACGATCTAGAAAAGATGGTCCATACGAATGATGAATGGATTGTACAAAGAACAGGAATGAAGGAAAGAAGAATCGCTAGCGATGAAGAATACTCCTCAAACTTAGCCATTAAAGCAATTGAAAATTTATGTACAACATATAAGAAAAACTTAGAAGATGTCGACTGTATCATTGTCGCTACTACTACTGCTGATTACGTTTTCCCTAGTGTTGCTTGCCAAATACAACAATACTTCAACATACCTCATACACTAGCTTTTGATTTAAATGCAACTTGTGCTGGTTTTACATATGGACTACACGTCGGTAATAGCTTAATCACTTCTGGATCACATGAAAAAGTACTTGTCGTAGCGACAGAGACATTATCTAAAGTTACTGATTACACCGATAGAACGACCTGTATTTTATTCGGTGATGGTGCTGGAGCTATTTTATTAGAAAGAGATGAAGACACCCAAAGCTTTATCGCTGCTCACATGGGAACAAATGGTGATGGCGGCATTCATCTATATAGAACAAACTTATCTACTACTATGAATGGCACACCACTGCAAACAAATGAAAAAATCGTTCAAAATGGAAGAGAAGTATATAAATGGGCAACACGAACAGTGCCAAAAAGCATAAAAAATTTATTACATAACGCAAATATGCAAGTAGATGATATAGACTGGTTCATACCCCACAGCGCTAACTTACGAATGATCGAATCTATTTGCGAAAAATCTCAAATTCCAATACAAAAAACATTAACGAGCGTGGAATATTTGGGGAATACCTCTTCAGTCACCATTCCACTCGCTTTAAATTTAGCTATAAAAGAAGGAAAGTTAAATAACGGAGACACACTTTTACTATACGGATTTGGTGGCGGACTTACGCATTTAGGACTTATTGTAGAGTGGAATTTAATTTAAGTGTATAAAAAGAGGTTCTAGTCAGTAACTAGAACCTCTTTTTCATTTAATTTCTTGCCCCTTTTCGAGACCATATCACAACAGGAATAAGTAATAACGCTAACACGCCTCCAGCCAATGACAATGCCGCATAACTTGAATTCGCTACTACCATACCTGACATTGCTCCACCAGAAGCTCCAGCTAACGCAATAAAAACATCTATTTTCCCTTGTGTTTTAGCACGTGTAGACGGTGTTGTGGAATCAACGATTTGTGCTGTACCACTTATCAATCCGAGGTTCCACCCTAGCCCAAGTAAAGACAAAGCAACGATTAATAATAATAAAGAATCACTTGGCGCTATCGCAGCTATGACACCCGCTGCAAGTAAAATCACTCCACCAGCTATGCTCATTGTAGTTCGGCCAATTTTATCAATTAACATTCCTGTAACGAGAGATGGAAGATACATTGCACCTACATGAAAACCTATCACAAGTCCTACTGCACTTAAACCGTGACCGTGGTGTCCCATATGAACTGGCGTCATCGTCATAATCGCAACCATCACTATTTGCGTAAGTATCATTACGATTGCTCCAACTGTAATACCTCGTTTATTTTCTTTCGCTTCTTCTGTTATTGGTTGTCCTTTATATGTATGTTCCTGTTTATATCTTTCTATTATGTTAGCAATAATCAAAGGATCTGGACGAAGCATAACAAAAAGAACTAGACCCGCCAGTATAAATGCTGCTGCCGATAATATGAACGGACCTGCAAGTTTAGGAACTCCAATTGATTGAGCAAAACTACCCATTACTCCTACTAAATTTGGTCCTGCAACTGCACCAAAAGTCGTCATTACCATCGTAATACTAACAGCCGTTGCTCTCTGCTTCTTATCTGCTAAATCTGTACCTGCATAACGAGCTTGTAAATTCGTAGCTGTACCGGCACCATATATGAGTAAAGAAATAAGTAAAAGAATAATGCTATTTGTTAAAGCTGCCATTACAACACCAATTGCTCCAAATCCACCTACTATAAACCCTGTTGCAAGACCTATCCGGCGTCCATATCGTTGCGAAAGCTTCCCTACTATGAAAGCTGCTAATGCCGATCCCAATGTAAACATAGCAGTTGGTAATCCTGCAAATGCATCTGTTCCAAGCATTTGCTGCGCAAGAAGTGCACCTACTGTAATACCAGCAGCTAGTCCTGCACCGCCAAACATTTGTGAAATGCTGACGATTATTAACGTTCGTTTGTATAGTTTTTGTTGCTCTTCTTCTGTGTACACATGATCATCTATTAAAGCCCCTGCCTTATCTAGCAATTCCCCATCCTCCTTTTAAAATTAATCCCTCTTGTTAATGTACTATGTATAACGTTACATATTCAATGGCATTTTCCATTCATCCCTTTCATTCTAAAAAACTTTCTAATCATACTCGACTTATCCCATGCTATATTAAAAATACTACTATTCACAATATGCAAGGAGAAAACAATGAAAAAAACAGTAGAATTATGTGAAGCTTGCAAACATGATCCAGTATATAAAATAGAAGAATCCGATGAAGCAAATCAACCTTATAAATTATGTAATCAATGTCATGAGCGTCTTATTTCGTTATCTTTACATCCTAAAGAATGGTACCACCTTGTAATGATTCACTCACCTTATAAATATTATTTGCATGATAGTTTTTATGAAGAAGATGGCAAAGCGAAGCAACCAAAATTAGAGATGAATGAGCACAAACTTACACCCGTGCCCACTTTAGAAGAAGTTCGCTCTAGTTTAGAGGAATTACTTGATTACACCATGACTAGATGGTTTCTTCAAGAAGCAGAAATTGAAGCTCTTAATTGGTACGATCAAAACGAAGTATTAGATGCTGTTATAAAACGCTTTTCAAACACAATGAATGGTGTAATTAAAACTAGATTACTTGAGATTGTTATATGTGTACTAGGAGAAGTCGCCTCAGATTGGATAAGAAAACTATGGAAGGCATTTGATGAAGATTTACTTGCACCTCTTTCTCACGCTGCAGCTTATTGTTTACCATTTGAAGAAGCCTTTTCTTTAGTAATACAAAGGCTAAAAACAGTATTAAAAAGTGAGCTTCCGACCACTTCCTTCATTTGTCTGCATTCTTTTCAATCCTCAGAAACATTAGATTGGATAGAGGAACATGCAGTATCATTTCATAACGATTGGGCGCAATTAGCTGCAGTATCACAACTAACTTGGAGACGAATTAAATCTTGGCTAACAAAAGGACACCCCTTAAGTTTAATAGCACTTGATGCAATGGTTAGCTGTATACCTGCAAATGAAGATGTACTACATGAAATGGATCCAAAAATTTTATTAGCAGATCCGTCAGAAATAAAGTCAACCTTAATAGCTTACAAACAAAGAGACAATGTTCCAACTGTCAAAAGAAGTGTTGAAACTATTTTAGAAAACAAGACAGAAATATTTCAATACATGAATCCTTTACAAATATCTATCAAAAAGAAACCACAAAACTTTTTAGTTATGGATGGCACAGTACAAATCCATGAAAACAGACTGGATGAATACGTATACTTCATTAATACAAACAACTTTACTGATGTTTACATTAATGATCTTAGGTATAGTTTGCACCATATTAATTTTCTTGAACACTGCCCGCAAATTGAAAGCTTACACATTAGTAGTATATATATTACTGATTATTCAGCCCTATATAAATTAAAAAACTTAAAATCTTTATCACTAGAAGAACCACAAGTTCCACTAAACTTAACAGAGCTAGAAAGCTTTACAAATTTAGAGGAACTTCACATACAGTGTAATAAAAACATTAAAGGCTTCGAATCTTGTCCTAACCTAAAAGAACTATACATTTGGAAATACAAACCGAAACAAAAGAACCTTGAAGAATTAATGTCTTTACAAAAAATTGAAAAACTAAGCATTACACAAGGGAACATTAATTCATTAAAAGGATGTAGGTCATTACCTAAATTAAAGCATTTAGAACTCAATTATTTAAGAAATTTAGAGCATATTGATGAAATTGAAAACAATGCTTCAACTTTAAAATACATCGAATTCGACCATTGCAGTAAACTTAAAAACCACGAATATTTGCGCTATTTAACGGAATTAGAAACTCTCATCTTATCAAGTTGTGGTAACATACGAAATCTACAATTCATTAAAGAACTACAAAAATTAAAACATTTAAGCTTCGTGGATTCTACGATTGTAGACGGAAATTTAGAATCTTGCGTCGGAATTGATTTTGTTGGTTTTAATAATAAAAGGCATTATAGTCATAAATTTAAAGAATTAAATCCAGATTTTTCATACTAACGTAAGGAAAACAGGCTAATAGCAGCCTGTTTTCCTTTACGCTTCTTCTACTATCCGTCCCCTTCTCTTTTTACTCAAAGCTTTCCCTTCCCAAAACAACAAGCTTACGAAAGCACAAATTAAAATAATTGGCACACTTGCTTTATATAAATCTGTAAAACTCATAGCCATCTGATTCTTGGCATAATGATTCACATCATTCGAAAATGTGAGTACCTCTTTCTTTATACTTTCCTCTTGTTTTTCAACTTCTTTTGTCACTTGCCTCATAACTTCTTCTCTTTTTACATCTCTATATTCTACTGGAACTTCTCTTAATATTTCAGCCGTCTTGTCGCGAATCAATTCTTCCTTTTTCTCTTTACTTAATCCCATTGCCATTGCATTTTGTTTCTTATTTATATTAGACTCTAAACTTTGATTCTCTATTTTCTCTTTAGTCATTTGTAAAATTTCAGCTTGCTCAGCACTATTCACATGAATATTCCGCACCTTTTCTTCTGCATAACGATATACCTTTTCTTTATTTACAGTTAAATTGTGAGTTAAGTTAGAGACAAATATTGCGACCGCCAATACAATTCCAACTTGTCGTAACATTGATACAACACTTTGAGAAGCAGTTAACAATTCTCCTTCAAATGAAGACGCACTTAAAACTGTAATTGGCCCCACTACTAAACCATATCCAACACCTAATATTATACATGGAATAATAATTTCTATATTTGTTGAATGAACATCGATCATTTGCAACCAATAGTAGGCTAGCCCCATAATAAGAAATCCTGACAAAATAATAGTTACTTTTCCGAGTTTTTTAATTAAAGTTGCTGCAACTGGTGAGACAAAAAATATCATTGCTGAAATAGGTGTCACTAAAAAAGCCGCTTCAATTTCCGTTCGACCTTGTAGTTTCGTCAAGAACGTCGGAAGCAATACAGTAACTCCAATTAAAAATAAATTACTTAATATAACAACGATCGACGCTCCGACAAACATTCGATCTTGAAATAACTTTAAATTCACCATTGGGTTATGAATCTTTCGTTCTACTAAAACAAATAGAATAAGAGAAATAGTACTAATTGTATAACAAGACAAAGCAATATTACTTTGCCATCCCCATGTATTACCTTTTACTAATATGAGAGTAAATGAAAAAATTGCTGTGCTACTTAATAGTAGTCCTATCCAATCTATTTTTGAGATAATACGTTCTTCATTTTTTATTTGTAGCATGATGCAACATAACACGATTCCTATTATACAAACCGGAACATTAACGAAGAACACCCATCTCCATCCTAAATTTTGCGTAATAATTCCACCTATTACTGGTCCCATAGCAGCTGACAATCCTTGCGTTACTCCTAAAATCGCAAGCGCAACATGCCTTTTAGCTAATGGCATAGCTGATACACCAATTACCATACTTGTTGGAAATAAAATCGCTGCCCCAATACTTTGTATAAAACGAGAAAAAATAATAAAATCACCTGTATTAGCAAAAGCGCAAAGTACCGATCCACCACCAAAAATCACCAGACCAAGAATATACATCTTTGCTTTTCCAAAGATATCAGCTATCCGCCCTAACGGAATGGCAAGTACTGCAATCGTCATTGTATAAACATTTAATACCCAAGACATCTTTTCTAATGAAGTATTTACACTCGATTGTATTGCCGGTAAAGCTATATTCATAATTGTCGTATCAATCATACAAAGAAAGATACCTAGACACATTAAAAAGACAATCTTAATACCCTTTGATTGCTCCATCTTTATATACCCCTTTATTTATTGTGAACGCGTTTTTCATTCTTCTGTTTTATTGTTTTCTTTCGCCTCTAACTCTTCTAATTTTTTCTTCAAAGTCTCCACTTGTGCACTATACGATGCAATACCTACGTCTAGTGAAATTTCTTCGACGAAAGTAATACCTACTCTCCACTTTTCATATTTCAATCGAAGATCTGCAATGTACGCTTCTTTTCTTTCAATTTCATCTTTAATCCATTTTTTTATTGTTACATCATCACTATAGTTACCAAAATACATTCTCATTAAAAAATCCGAACGTAAAACATCCTTCTCTACAGGTGTCTGCATGTATTGATAAAATTCTTCACGCCCCTCATCTGTAATAAAGTACATTTTCTTATTCGGTTTTCCCTCTTGCATGACAACCTCTTTTTTTATTTTCCCCTCATTCTCCAATTGTCGTAACGTTGGATAAATCATTCCAAAACTTCCATCAAAAAAATGAGTAAATACGTCTTCAAACACAATTTTAATATCGTAACCAGACAATTCCTTTTCCATTAATAAACCTAAAACAACATCTCTTCCCTTCAAAGTAAAACCCCCACATATCATATAATCAATAATCATATTAACAATGTTAATATGATTATTGATTATATACCTTATTCTGTTAATTGTAAAATGTTTCTAAATAAAAAAGCCCCATAATTTGGTTTCACCAATTCACAGGGCCATTTTCTTATTTACTCTTTAACACCTACATCTTGCAAAACTTCAATATCCTCTTTCATTTCATAATAATAAGAAGGCAATTCTATACCATGTTCTAAGAAATAATCTTCTATGAATGAAATAATGATTTTTAACGTTTTCACACGGGCATACAATTTATCGTTACTTTCAATAATATGCCACTTCGCATTTGGCTTACTTGTTCTTTCAAACATGTCTTCCATCGCTTCAACATACTCATCCCATTTTTCACGATTACGCCAATCTTCGTCTGTAATTTTCCATCTTTTCAAAGGATTTTTCTCTCTATCTTTAAATCTCTTTAACTGTTCCTCTTTACTTATATGATAGAAGAACTTCCCTATTATGTAATGGTCATCTGTTAGTAGTTTTTCAAAATCATTAATCTCATCATATGCTCTCATCCACTCTTCCTTTGTAGCAAAACCTTCAACACGCTCAACTAACACACGACCGTACCATGAGCGATCAAAAATAGTAATTTGCCCGTACTGTGGAATTTTGCGCCAGAAACGTTGCAAATAATGGTAACGTTTTTCATGAGGTGCAGGCGCTCCAATTGGATTTACTTGGAACCCACGTGGGTCAAGATGTTCCGTCACCCGCTTAATTGCCCCACCTTTACCAGCCGCATCCCATCCTTCCATAACAAGCATAACCGCGATTTTTTCTTCTTTCAAAATTTGTTGTAATGCTAATAAGCGCCTTTGATATTTTTCGAGTTTCTTATTGTACTTAGATTTTGATTCAATTTTTTTCGTTAAGTCTACTTTAGCAAGATGTCCATTTTCCATAAAACAAATCCCCCTTGTTGTATGACAATGTTATTTTAACATATTTTTGGCAATTTTTTCATATCCTAAAAAGCTGTGTAGAAACATCTCTACACAGCTTCCTTCTCTAATTTCACATATATAAGCACATTTAACTACATTAAAATAAATAATTTATACGGAACTCTTAGTATATTCTTTTTATTAAAACGTAAAAATAGCCCTTTTAAAAAGGGCGGCAATCTAAGTATAGAAAAAATAAATTTATTCTTTCTTACTACATACGTAATTATGCCAGCTATAAGAGTAGTGAATAAGATATTAATTCACTACTCACAATACCCACTTTACATTATATGGTATATTTACTCGTAAAAAGAAGATAATAACAAGTAAATCCATTAAAGAATGGGAGCTCTCAAAAAATGAAACGAAAAATATTAACTCTCTTTACGCTTATATGTTTAGCACTACCAATGCAAGCTAGTGCTTACACATTTCAGTCACTACCGATTGCATCAAAGTCTAAACAATGGTATGTCGAAATTGATAAATCTCATAACTCAAACAAGCAAGCAATCCAGCCGAAACAAGGTGTATTTGATACGTATAGTTTACTCGTAAAAAACATCGGTCATGATGTATCAAACGTATCCGTGGAAATACTTGATAACAATCCTACCTCTAAGGCTACCTTTAAACCTACTACACCTAATGAAAATATTTCTAAAAGTCATACAAGCTTTGACTACATGGTATTCCCATTAGACTTTAATAGTCATAATTTTAAAGTTGTGATCACTTGGGAAGAAAAGAATTTCTCTTATAACGGCCATCCGGTAAATGAAGGTAAAAAAATGAAACAAACATTTGTATTTAATGAAGAATAAGTCCTAATTTCTTTAGGGCTTATTCTTTCTTATGGATACCAATCGATACAGCACTAAAGCTACCTATGCAAACTTGGTTTAAAGAAAGATTCCCATTATTTTTTGAAAAAGGCACTTTTGAAATTCAACGTGTTTGGGATGATGAGCTAGATAAACAAGTTTCTATGACAATTACCCATACATAAAAAAGCTTGGAAACCTATCCAAGCCTTTCTTACCTCTGTGCAATTCTTTCAATCTTATAATGAATATGTAAAAATTCAAGTCCAAATAGCCACATGCTATGATGAGCTGTTAACATTTCATCCTTACCCTCTGTAATGATGAAAGTCTCTGCTAACGGTAAACGGATTGTTAAGAACCGAGTATGTAAATAAATCCCCTCATCTCCCTGGACATTTTCTCTTAACTTACTAGTAATGATTAAATCATGATTATCATTACATAGCCTCAAAATACCAGTCATATTCGAATAAGGTAAAGGCAAGGCGATATTCATATATGTCTCATCCTTATTTGTATGCTTTGAATAAAGAGCTACAAAAATAGATTCACCTGCTTCATTTTTCCTTAGCCAAGCTCTTACATTCTCTCTTCCATCTTCCTCATCCATTACACCAATGATAGAGCCATGCATCGGTTCCCACTTGTCGCCCATTCCTAAATGTATTTGTCCTACACGCTTGCTCATTTTCTCATAACAAAATGCAAATGTGCGGAACCAATGAGCCCATTTAATATTCGATTGCAACTCATACTCTGTTGTATTTTCATAAAAATGAATAATGGTTAAAGGAATCTTCGTTGCTTCAAATGCCTCACTATGAAAATCATTCATTTTATCAACTAAACCATTGTATTCCTTACTGTCTACTAAATTTCTGCCATATAAAAACGCTTCACCAATTGCCACATTTCCTCTTAACTTACTCATTGGTTTTCCGTAGTATTTATAATTCGGAACACTCTTTTCGATCATCCAGCCAACAAATGCTGGTAACGCTACTCCAATTCCATTGACAACACCGTGAATCCAAACCATTTGGGTAATTGTAATCGTCATTACATGCTTCAAATTCCCATATGAGTATATGAGTGAGAACATAATTGTAACCATGAGCGTACTAGACGAAATGATTAGAAGAATCTTTGCACTGATAGTATTAAATTTTGCTCTCCAAACGTAAAATCCATATCCATAAATCGCACATAAATATAGAAACACTGCAAAAAATTCAAATATTCTCGAGTATGTAATTCCTATTGCAACTGTCATAGGTGAAATCATAATGATAAACATAATAGCATCATATACTTTACTTCTCTTTTCTCTTTTTCTCCCTATTAAACCAGCTGATAATGGCAATAGAAACGCCGAATAATGAAAATGTGCAGCTGTGAGTAAAACAATGTCAGAGCTAAAATGCATAATTGAAAGTTTTGCTACTGAAGCAAAAAACCAAAAACCACCTAAAAACAAATAAATAAACGCACTATCTATGGCGGTCTCTTCTAACGGCTTCCATCCTCTTTCTAGCAATCTACTTACACCAAATAACGCAACAATTCCTGTATATACAAACCAAACTAGCGCAAATACATAGTGATTTGTGACGAAAGCTAGCATTGTACAAATTGCTGCGATTGGATATAAAAACGATACGAATTTATAAAATAATAAATACGATCCATCTCTTTTTCTTTTATCAATAATACAAAACGATATTGGCATAAATAATAAAACAGATAATAATATAATTGCTTCAACAGGATTTGTATTCGACCGCTCACATAATAGAAAAACAACATAACAAGCAAGCCCAAATATTATATTTTTCATATCGTTTATTTCCTTTCCACAAATGTTCCCTTATATGAAAAAAGCGAGCCAATTAACGGGTTTCGTACTTGTACATGAATTCGAAAACATTGTAGTTCATCATCATAACTTTCAACAATTTTTGCTTCACCATACAAAAATTTTGGTAACGGAATTTTTCTTCCAAACATATAAAACCATTGTTTCTTTGAAGAAATATGCATTGCACCTAACTCATCGATATGAAAATGCAGTGTAGAAACGAGTAAATGTGGTTCGCCAAAATAATCTACAATTTCATTTTCTTTTTCATCCAATTGCATAACTGCATTAAAATATCTTTTCTTATTATGAAAATAAAAAGTACGATTCCACCTTACTAATTCTTGTCCATATTCATCTCGCTCAGCTGTATTTTGTATCGTAAATGGAATTTCCTCTCCTCGTTCTGAGAAAAACATTCGAAACCTCGATGCAATTTTTAATATGAATTTTACGAAAAAAGAACCACCGTAAATTTCATCCATCTTTCCTTCCCCTGTAAAACTATTTTCTTCTGTAATCGCATAACGCTTCTGCAATTCAGGATGAAGATTTTTATAGATATCCCCTAATAATCGTTCATACATATTAGCCATACACTTATCCCTTTCTCGTCCTCTTGCAATTTTTCGCGCTTGGTAAATCGAAACTATTTATATAACCGACAATTGATAACCCCATTAGAAGAATATTTAATGTAATCGGATTAAACGGACCTGTAAAGCTTGCAATATTCGTAAATCCTGCCGCTATCGTTAGAACCAATAACACAATAATATGCAGGATAAATAATTTTCGTTTTGTTAGTGGCAACAGCCATACGACACCGAAAATTATTTCTAACACCCCAATTATTTTAAGTATATATACACTATTTTCATTTGAACCGATTAATACAGAAAGCATCTTTACTTCTTCTGAATGAGTAAACAGTAGTTTTGGCACTATCCCTTGATATATCCATACAAAAGCAAATAAAAAACATACGAGCCAATACGTCATTGTTCTTCTAATTAGTAACCTAGGATGAAGCCCCTTTTCTAACCATAATTTTAAGGCATCAAAACTCCAAGCCGTCGCCCAACCTAATAACGGACGAAAAATATAGGAATCTATTACATTTCCTATACGACCAAATCTTGTATCATAATCATATTGTGTCTCAAAATGGATGTATTCTTTATTCGGCGTATACTTCCAATAACCACGTCCTATTTGAATAAGAGATAATGTATTATCCGTCCAAAATTTTAAAGAGGAAATTCTTTCACCAGTTTCTTTTCTTATTTCACCTATTGATTCCCCTTCTCCAGCTATTTCAAGCCCAAATCCAATCTTTGTTTTATACAAAAACTTCTGTGGTTCTCCTTCTTTTTTCTCTAAATACGAAATTTCAGTAAAGCGAGCATCCCACTCTGTATGTATATCTGGTTCTTGCGTATATTCCCATAATTTTTCCATCGTCGTTTTCATTTTTGTCGCAACATAAATAGGCTGTTTCCTTTTCATTCTCCCACCTCCTATGCACTATAAGTTTAATGTACATGCAATGAATTTATTTTGCTACATTTTTCACAAACTTCCCTGGAAAAAGAAAGAATTTTAAAAATATATATAAAACACTTGATTCCCCGAAAAATTTAAATTATTATAAAACAAATGTTACCAACAACTTCATAAATCAAACACTCTCGCCTAAAACGTGAGATAGAGGTTGCGATACTTATGAGTATTCTAATGGAGACACAGAGATGTCTATGAACTTAGATGAAAGGAAGTATTGCCGAAATTGATAAGTTTCTCTGCATTTATCAATTGGGGCTGTTTTCGAATAGAAACAGAACTGTCATATGTACAGACGTGTATGTATGAAGAGCTATCTACAAAAAAGAGATATCATTTTTTATGATATTCCTTTTTTGGCGGTTTTTTTATTAGCTCCGTTTTCTGTTTCCCTTTTCCTGTAACAGCACCATCCTCACTTATTTGAGATGGTGTTTTTTGTTTGTCTTTCTGGTAACTACAGGAGTATTGGGATTTATATATTTCCTAATCTATTCTTAAAAATAGACGAAAGAAGGAATTTGTAATGGAAACAATTGTTCAAAAATTTGGTGGCACTTCTGTCGGAAGCGTCGAGCGCATTCAACATGTAGCAAATTTAATCATTGAAGAATATGAACGAGGTCATAGCGTTGTCGCTGTCGTTTCAGCAATGGGAAAAAGCACGGATGAACTTGTCGCACTCGCTAACGTTATTACAGAAAATCCAAGTAAACGTGAAATGGATATGCTTCTATCTACAGGAGAACAAGTAACTATTTCATTATTAACAATGGCACTGCAAGCAAAAGGCTATCATGCAATTTCATTAACAGGGTGGCAAGCTGGTATTACGACAGAATCTGTACATAGTAGTGCACGGATTACTGACATTCATACAGATCGTATTCAATCTTATCTTGCTGAAGGCACGATTGTTATCGTAGCTGGTTTCCAAGGTATAAGTGTAGAAAATGAAATTACAACGCTTGGCCGTGGTGGTTCTGATACGACTGCTGTCGCACTAGCCGCTGCACTTAAAGCAAAAAAATGTGATATTTATACGGATGTGACAGGCGTATATACGACGGATCCACGAGTTGTAAAAGATGCTTATAAATTAGATGAAATTTCTTATGACGAAATGTTAGAACTTGCAAACCTCGGTGCTGGTGTATTACACCCGCGTGCTGTTGAGTTTGCTAAAAATCATAATGTCATTTTAGAAGTTCGCTCAAGTATGGAACAAGAAAACGGAACAATTGTAAAAGGAGAATGTAACATGGAACAACAATCAATCGTTAAAGGTATTGCATTTGAAGATAATATTACACGTGTCACAATTAAAGGACTAGAACAAGGTTCACTTTCAACTGTTTTCTCTACATTAGCAGCGGCACATATTAATGTAGATATCATCATTCAAAGTATTACAAATGAAGGAACTGTTCATCTCTCCTTCTCCATCCATTCTAATGATTTAAGAGAAACATTAGAAGTATTGGAACAAAATCAAGAGGCACTTCACTATGAAACAGTAGAATATGAAAATCATTTAGCAAAAGTATCAATCGTAGGATCTGGCATGGTATCTAATCCTGGTGTCGCTGCAAATATGTTTACTACTTTAAAAGAAGAAGATATTCATATTAAAATGGTAAGTACATCAGAAATTAAAGTGTCTGTCGTTATTGACCGCCTTCATTTAGTAACAGGGGTTGAGGCGCTGCATCAATCATTTATGGCGAAAATTGAGCCTTTAGTGCAAATGAGCTAATTTGATATGCTCAGTAACACTTATAAAAAAATCATATTAATCTACTTCCTTCCTATTAAATAAAAGCTGTTCGTTAACAAGATGCTATATGACATATAAAAAAACACCTTGTCAATTTTTCCTATACTGTGACAAGGTGTTTTTGACTGAAAGGAATTTGTAACTACTTAGTAGTATAATTATGAGGATGATTAAATAATGAACTTTTATACATAAGGAGATAAGACTATGGCAAAAAACAAATTACTACGAATGGACAATGTCAGCATCGTTGTAGAATCTCTTGATAACGCAATCTCTTTCTTTGAGGAGATTGGCTTGAATCTCGAAGGTCGAGCCAATGTCGAAGGTGAATGGGCTGGTCGCGTAACTGGACTCGGTTCTCAGTGCGTAGAGATCGCTATGATGGTCACTCCAGATGGCCACAACCGAATTGAACTTTCGCGATTTCTCACCCCTCCTACTATAGCAGATCACCGAAAAGCTCCTGTAAACGCCCTCGGTTATCTACGCGTCATGTTCACCGTTCAAGATATTGACGAAATGGTATCGAGACTCACTAAGCATGGTGCAGAGCTCGTTGGCGAAGTAGTTCAGTACGAGAACTCGTATCGTCTCTGCTACATTCGTGGAGTCGAAGGAATTTTAATCGGTTTAGCGGAAGAACTCGGTAATAAATAAGTAAGTGACGTTTTATAAAAAGGCACTATCATTGAATAAAACGTAGAATCTTAAGCGATTTTATTATTATATTTTGAACCCCGTCCTAGCTTTAGAACGGGGTTATGCTTGTTTGAGCTTTTAAAATTAAATAACTTTATTATCATTTTACATATAGATTTCAAGGATCTACCCAAATAGCTTTCATATTACCGATATCCCAAAATCATTATAATACAATGAAAATATTCGTTATACCCTTTCCTAGGAAATATAACTAACTCTTCTCACTTTTTATCACATATATCTTTTCGCTCTTTCTCTTGAAAAAACGATCTATATTCATTCAAAATAACTTTCTTCACATTCGAATAAAAAACCATCATGAATAGTGCAACTCCTAATACAAATACTTGTATTCCTTCATAATCAATGAATGCACTCATAATTAGCAATCCAAACCCAATATAAAAACCAAACTCATTCTCTTTTTCAAAATCCTCATCTTCTTCATCAATATGTATTTTTTCTTTAATATTCTGTTTCCCTTTTATTAACTCATCAAGCGTAACATTGTACATTTCGCTTAGTAAAATTAGATTATCAATATCAGGATAACTTTATCATTTCCCCATTTGTATACTGCTTGCCTTGTCACACCAATCTTTTTAGCAACATCCTCTTGCGAAAACAACTTTGATTCTCGTAGTTTTTTAGCTGTTCTCCTATGCTCATAACGTCCCCTCCTTTAACAAATTATTACATAAAAAGAGATATAAATGAAAGAAACCATTAGTAAAACTCTCTGTAAACCATTCGTTTACACAATTAAAAAAGAGGGAATAGCTCTATATTTAAGCTATTCCCTCACTTCTATTAAAACAGATGAATGTTTTCTTTTTTACAAGCTGCACGTAAATCGTCAGGCCATACAGAAGATTGAACTTCACCGATATGTGCTTTACGTAAGAAGTACATGCACATTCTTGATTGTCCAATGCCACCGCCGATTGTTAATGGTAGTACGTCTTCTAATATACCTTTATGGAAATCATACTCACGTTTGAAGTCTTCACCAGTTTTCGTTAACTGCTCATCAAGTGATTTACTATCAACACGAATTCCCATTGATGATAATTCAAATGAAGATTGTAGTACTGGGTGCCAGAATAAAATATCACCGTTTAATTTCCAATCGTCATAATCAGCCGCGCGTCCGTCATGCTTTTCACCTGAACGAAGTGCATCACCAATTCCGATAATAAAGACTGCACCGTGTTCTTTTGCAATTGCGTGTTCACGATCTTTCGGTGTTAATTCTGGATATTTATCTTCTAGTTCTTGAGAAGTAATGAAAACAATCTCTTCTGGTAAATACTTTCCAAGGAACGGATATTTTTCAAATAAGTGATCTTCTAAATCTTTGAATATTCCATAAATTGTTTGTACTGTTTTTTGTAAGTAATCGACAGTACGCCATTCTTTTTGAACGATTTTTTCCCAATCCCATTGGTCAACGTAAATGGAATGCGTTGCATCAAGTTCTTCATCACGACGAATCGCGTTCATGTTTGTATATAAACCTTCACCAGCTTCGTATCCGTATTCATGTAATGCAAATCGTTTCCATTTCGCTAGTGAATGAACAATTTCTAATTCTTCTCCTGAATGTAACATATCAAATTCAATTGGGCGTTCTACACCGTTTAGGTGATCGTTTAATCCTGATTTTTTCGTTACGAATAATGGTGCAGATACGCGGAATAGTTCAAGGCGTCTTGCTAATTGGTCCTCGAAAAATGTTTTAACTTCCTTAATTGCGATTTGAGTCTCTCTTACTGTCATTAATGATTGATACATGGTGGTTTCCTCCTAAAATGTTTGGATGTTGTGAAAAGAAGCCAACAAAAAAAGCCCTTCTTTCCCAAAAAACTGGGACGAAAGGCTTTGGTTCCGCGGTACCACCCAAATTAGCAACAGAGGTTGCTCACTTATACAATACGGAGATGAAATATCTCGATACTGTTCTTCTTGTAACGGCGAAGTTCCCGGCTAAGTCTACTTTCCTATAAAGGATTTCGGTTAGCAACTCCAGGAGGTTCTTCATAATAGGCTTCGTATCAGGCTCACACCACCCCTGACTCGCTTAAACTACGTCCTACTACTACTCGTCCTTTCATAGTCGTTTTGTTGTCACATCTCTGAAACATTTTATTAATGATTATTCTATACAAAAAATAAAGAAAGTCAACAAAAAGTTTTAAAATGTTTTTCAATTCTTTATTTTACGGCTTTATTGATTGTTGTTAATTTAACATCTTTACTTTTTCTGCCTCGTCAATCCAAAAAATGTTTCACTGACCGAAACTAACGTATACACAACAATTAATGTGATCGTTCGGAATATAGAATCCGCAGTATTTCTTATTATTTTCATTTTCTTTATAATTCCTTTCAGTTTACTTGCAATTTCATGATATACTATAGCATTCAAGCAGTTTATTTTTACTTAAAGCAATCATAGTCATTTATAAAGAGTATTTTCTAAATCATTGACTATTATCAAATAAGATTTTTATATAACGGAGTGATCATATGAGTAAAACGAAAGCAAAACCGAAAAAAGGTGTAGGACAAGGTACAGGAAGTAAAGGATGGAACCGTTGGCAATCAAGTGCAAAGAAAAAGGCAGCTGCCAAACCATACAAAAGTAAAGGTACAAAGAAGTAATTTAAATAACATTTGATTTCTTTACTTTGTACAAAACAAAATATAATTATTACAACAAAAAAGCTATGCCCTCATAAATTTGAAGGCATAGCTTTTTTATATTAAATCATTAAAATATCTCGAATTTCTTCCTCTGTGATCGAGGACAATTTCTCTTCTCCCGGCTCAATCACTTCAGCGATTAAATTTTTCTTACTTTCTTGCAGTTCATGCATTTTCTCCTCAATTGTTCCCTGAGCTACTAGCTTTATAACTTGCACTGTATTTTTTTGTCCCATTCGATACGCCCTATCGGCCGCTTGTTGTTCAACAGCTGGATTCCACCATAAATCATATAATATTACTGTATCTGCACCAGTTAAATTAAGTCCGGTACCACCAGCTTTTAAAGAAATGAGAAATAGATCTCCTTCTCCTTCGTTAAACCGATCGCACAGCTCTACACGTTCCTGCGCTGGTGTACTCCCGTCTAAATAAAAGTATGGAATTGCTTGTCGATTTAACTCACGACCAATAATGGAAAGCATCTTCGTAAATTGAGAAAAAATTAATATTCTCTTCCCTGTACTTCTACATTCCTCTAAAATCTCTAACAATTGTTCAAATTTAGCTGAACTTCCTTTGTAATCATCAACAAATAAAGCGGGATGACAACAAATTTGTCGCAATCTCGTTAAACCAGCTAAAATTCTAATTTTATTTTTACGTAACGTGTCTTTGTCTAAATGCTTTAACGTTTCTTCCCTTAACTTCGCTAAATAAGCAGCATAGAGACTCTTTTGATCGGGTAATAACTCCGATGATTGTAAGTGCTCTATTTTCTCTGGCAACTCATTTAATACGTCCCCTTTTAATCGTCTTAATACGAATGGTTTCACTCGCTTCGCTATATCTTCACGCCTTAAATCACCGAACTCTTTTCTTCCTGGTAATAATTCCGGGAAGATGACATGGAAGATAGACCATAGCTCTTCTAATGAATTTTCTACAGGTGTACCAGTTAGTCCGAAACGGTATTCAGCTTGAATTGTTTTCACAGCTCTTGCCGTTTGCGTTGTAGGGTTTTTAAACGCCTGTGCTTCATCAAGAAATAGTGTATGAAATGGTCTTGCATATAATCTTATATCTCTTCTCAGTAATGGATATGACGTGATTACGACATCAAATTCCGTTATATCTTTCAAAATTTTCCGGCGCTCTGCTTGGTTTCCATCTGCAATAACTGCTCTAATATGCGGGGCGAATTTTTTCAATTCACTAAACCAATTATAAACAAGAGATGATGGTGAAACGACTAATATTGGCAGTTTCTTTTCTCGAATCTCAGTCAAAACAGAATCTATAAAAGCAATGCTTTGCAACGTTTTTCCAAGTCCCATATCATCTGCTAAAATACCGCCAAAACGGTAATGAGCAAGTGTTTTCATCCATTCGAACCCGTATACTTGATACTTTCTCATTTCTGCATTTAAAGTATTTGGCACAGCAAACTTTAATTTTTTCGGGTTTTGAATGTTTTCTACTAACTCTTGAACTGAATCATCCAAACTTAAAACATTACCTTCATGAAGTCCGTTCATCCATTTTACACTCCGAATAAGCGGAACATTTACCTCTTCTCCATGTAAAAATTCTTTCCGAATACCTGATTCTTTTATAAACTGATTAATTTCATTAAACTCTTTACTCTCTAGCGACAAAAACGAACCGTTCGCCAATCTATAATATTTACGTTTCTCTTCAAGAGCCGCTAATACACCTTTAATTTCTGCTTCTGGTATTCCTTTTATATCAAAACGAAATGACAACCAATCAATTCTTTCTTTTCTTCTCACTCTAATAAGAGGAACTGCATCCCCTTTACTAATTCGCAATTTGATTGCTGTCGTCGCATAAATATCAACTAAACCTTTTAATGTTGGCACGACGTGATATAAAAAGTTATACTCAGCTTCTTCATTATGCATAAAGTAACCGCCTTCTGTTTTTGCAAAGGCACTTTCACTCATAATGTCTAAAATCTCTTTTTCTTTTTTCTCATCACGATTAAAAACAGACGGCTGTCCATCCTCTTCTAGCGGATTAATCATGACGTTCCCATAGTGAAATTCAAGGCCTGCTAATAAGCGATTTTTCACGCGGTCTAAATACAATTTCGCTTTTAGCGAAGGTGTTTCAACACGATCCGATATTACTTCATCAATGTGTACAGTTCCGAGTTTCATTAATCCTGGTACAACTTTCGCGACGAAATGTTCCATCTTACTTTCTGGAATATAAAACTGATTACTATTTGAGCGACTCATCATCTTTTGTAATTCAATAAGTCGCATACAATCTTCAATGTGTAAGTGATATAATTTCCCATCATAAAGTGCATTGTTATACATATCCATAACTTGCACACGATTTAGACCATCTATATGAAGTGTAAATCCGCCATTATTTCCCTTCGTAAATTCAAAGTGTAACGGCAACAAACCTTTTGAAACTTGTAATCCCTGAAACAGTTGTTCATTTTGTTTCAGCTGTACATATTCAACTTTAGAAAGTGAAGAGAGCATATCTTTCCATGAAGCTGGTGGTATAAATATCATACTTTCATCTTGTTTCGCATGTACTTCTAGCGCATCCTCATACATTTTTTCGTTATGATACATTTTAATGAGCTGCTGAATAATTGCATCCGTTTCTTGTTTAAAACTATGTACATCTGGTGTATATGTAAATTCATTTGAACAATGAAAAAACTCTCTTTTCTCCACCTTAGAAAGAAATTCTCTAATATGATTTATGAAATACACTTTGGCAAGTTTCAATTGAATTCCAAGTAGAGCCCCACCACTTCTCGTAGCTACTGGTGTACATATAAACTCAACATCTAATATTTCACGTGTATCAAAACGGTGTTGTTTACTTTTTGGCCTCAGTGGTTTGTCCGCAAACAGCTGAAACATACCACTTGTCAATTGATCGCTTCTGTTACTAGCGGAACTCATTCCACCTGTTTGTTGATTATAGTTTATTTGTATTAATACTGCTGCAACATGTTGACAGTACGTTTGAAAAGACGCTAATGAAGGACAACTACATTTCGCAACAACATCACCCTTTTTAGCTTTTTCTACTGTAACATGGAAATCCTCGTTCCCTTTTACTGTCGCCTCGCAAATTTCTTTATTTTCATCATAATGATTTATTATCACTTTATTTGATTTATAATAGGCTTCACCTCTTTTATATGAGGTCTCTCCGCACACTTCTTTAATAATCGATTTATTCAATGTGAAACTCATCGCTTTGACACTTCCTTAATATAAAACCATTTTCTCTTACTTAACATTTTACATGCTCCACGAGAAAATATAAAATGTTGATTTAACAAAAAAGATGCTTATTTATAAGCATCTTTTTCACTCTATCTCCATCAACCTCTTCGCCTCAAAATACAACACTTGAATAAACTTCTTCGTATTAATTCGCGTATGACCAGAAGGTGCGAGTTCATCTTTCGTCATTTCTGTCATCCGTTTTCTAACTACAGTGAAATCGAAAAATTTTGGAGCATAGCTTTCAAATTTTGGATTTGAAAAGTCTGTTAATCCTAAAGAAGCCAAATGATTTAACGACTGATAAATAGCTCGACGTACTCTTTGTTCAGACGCTTTTTTCTCTTTATCAATATCCGCATCTAAAGCTATATCCCCTAATTTCCTTATCGTAATATGATGAAAAATTTCTTTTAACGCAGGAAAGCCAAACTCAAATGCCTGTGCCTTTTCTTGACCATATAAATATTCCAGCATACTAAGTAAATCTTTACTTCCATTCTCTCCCGCAATACCGAGTTCTGATAGTAAAAAGCGCCCTAAATCCCCTATCTTTTTTCCTTCTTGCACTGATTCAGTACGCAATTGCGGTGTTTCCCACTGAAACACGTTATTCAATGATTTTTGAATATCATGTATAGAACGCTCCAATCTAATACGCTCCATCACTTTGCGTACAACAGATACAACTTCGATTTTATTTAATGGTTTTGTAATATAATATTCTACACCAAGTGTATATGCCTCACCTATAAGCTGCTTCGATTCCACCTGAGAAATCATAATGATTTTCCCCGTAAAAGTTGATGCAATGTGACGAACTGTTTCAATTCCGTCCCTCATCGGCATCAACAAATCAATAAATAAAATATCTACTTTTTTAAAATTTAGTTGATCGGCTTCAATAAAAGCTCCGTCATCCGCCTCACCAATTACTTCTCCAAGATCTCCATCTTCAATAATTTGCGAAAGCATCGAACGAAAAACTTCATCATCGTCTACGATATAATAAAACAAATCTATTCCCCTTCCCGCTTTAAACTATCCTCCGGTAAACAAACGATAAACTTACATCCTCTTTTATTTTCTCGGTCTTCTAATTTCACTTCTCCGCCTAGCTCTGTTACCATTTCATTTATGTAAGAAAGCCCAATACCAGTTGACGGTGTTCCCGTTTGATCATACTTGGAAGTAAATCCTGGCTTAAATACTAATTTCTTATACTTTTGTGTAATACCAGGCCCATCGTCAATTACTTCAAAAAATATATGCTGATTTCTTTTATATAGCTTAATAATAACGAAACCTTTATCTTCAATTGCTTCAACAGCATTCGCAACTAAGTTATTAAAAATTGATAGCACTGTATACACATGGTATGCAGCATGCTCACCTTCTATATGTTTAGAAAAACGTATATCCTTTTCTAGCATTTCAGCATACTTCTCATTTATTCTAACAATCATCTCTGCTAACTCATGTCCTTCTACATATTCAGCCACATTTTTATCTAATAACAGTTTAGATAATCCTGCAAATATCCTTTGATTATCCTTTTTTATTTCATGCACTTCCCCTGCTATTTTCAATGCTGTTTTACTATTTGAATCAGCGCTTACTTGTAAATTTCGATATAGTTGATATGCTTCTTGTGTAATTAACTCCGCATTTTGTAACGTCTTTTTCAAATGAACAGATTCCACATATAAATTAGAAAGATGCATTAACATATTTTCATTTTCTTTTCGAACTTGCGATTCTTTTAATTTCGTTTCATATAAATTCATCATATTTAAAAAACCAAGTGCAAAGAAACTACGAAAAATAGCAATAATAATAAGTTTATTTACTTCAGAAATCGTTATTGTTGTACCGAGTACTAACATGTGATAAAACGCAAGTTCTGACATACTTGCAACAATTTCAATTGAAATTCCAAGGCATCCAATAATGATTGGTTTCTGATGGAACTTATTTACCCTGCAAAGCGAAAAAAGACTGCCATAAATAAAATAATAGAAGAACACAGGATAACGCAAATAAAATGATTCTGTCATATAAAATGAACCTTGCATAATCCAGTCAAGACATACTCGGAATAAGACTACAGATATACCAACAAGAATACCTGCAACTCCTGCTGGTACTCTTCTTAAAAATAATAATAAAAAGAAGAATAGCGGTGTACCGAAGCTAACTCGAAACGTATCATTAAAGGGATGAAAGTTCAGCTCCCCAGCAATCGGAACAACGACCATTAATATAATTAAAAGGGACATATCTTTCTTCCATAATTGATTCCAATTCAAAGGTGCCACTTCCTATACTTTTTTCAGTAGTAAAAGCGAAAGCCCGCTTATTGTTATAAACGGGCTTCGTTTCTATATTCTAACCTTTTCTACCGCTTTTATTTGGCGATACTCTGGCTTCCACATTGCTTCTTTCACTGCCATCTTGATATCGTTATCACTTAAGTTCACTCTTGCAACACCTTCTGCAACTGCAACTTTCGCTACTTCAATTGCAACCATTTCTGAGATATTACGTAATTCTTCGACCTCTGGTAAAATAGGTGCTCCTGGCTGACTTGTATCTACCATACTTGCAACTGCTTCAGCTGCTGCTGCGAACATTCCATCCGTCATAACGCTTGCACGTACTACAATTGTTCCAAGACCAAGCCCTGGGAAAATAAGTGCATTATTTGATTGTCCAATCACATACGTTACACCGTTATATGTAACTGGTTCAAATGGACTTCCTGTTGCAACTAACGCTCTTCCTTCTGTCCACTCGATTACATCTGCTGGTTTTGCTTCAGCAAGCGGTGTTGGATTCGACATTGGTAAAATGATTGGTCTTTCTACGTGAGAAGCCATTTCTTTAATAATCTCTTCTTTAAATGCGCCTGCAACAGTTGATGTACCAATTAAAATTGTCGGTTTTACATGTTTCACAACTTCAGCAAGTCCGATCACATCATTTTGCTTCCACTCACTTACTTCCGCTTCTTGTCTTGCGTACGGAATTTGGAAATCAAGAAGATCTTCCATATTATCTGTAACTAACCCGTTACGATCAATACACCAGAAACGCTTATATGATTCTTCTTCAGATACGCCTACGCGGACCATCGCATCTCTAACTTGATCTGCGATACCGATTCCAGCCGTACCAGCACCAAATACAACAACGCGGTGTTCACTTAATGGTACACCAGAAGCTTTCACTGCCGATAATACTGCGGCAAGTGAAACTGCACCTGTACCTTGAATATCATCATTAAACGTACAAACGTCATGACGGTATTTATCTAAAATTTTTCGTGCGTTACGAGAGCTAAAGTCTTCCCAATGTAAAAGTGCTTTCGGGAATTGTTTATTTACTGCTTGTACAAACGTATCAATAAATTCATCGTAAGCTTCACCTGTTATACGAGGATGACGATTTCCAATATAAAATGGATTGTTTAATAGTTCCTCACGGTTTGTACCTACATCTAAAATTACCGGTAATACGCGGCTAGGATCGATTCCAACTGCGGCCGTATAAACAGCTAATTTTCCGATTGCAATGTTAATACCACCAACGCCCCAGTCACCAATTCCTAATATGCCTTCTCCATCTGTTACAACGACTAAATCAATGTTCTCAGCTGTTGCACCAATATTGGTGAATGCTTCTTCAATACCTGATGGATCGTTAATCGATAAATAAACACCACGTGGTTTACGATATTCATGACTATATCTTTGAATTGCTACACCGACAGTTGGTGTATATACAATCGGTAACATTTCACGTAAATGATCTGTTAATATACGATAAAATAATACTTCATTTCGATCATGTAACGCAGTTAAGTATACATTCTTTAATAAATCATCCGGCTGAGAACTAAATTGTTCGTATGCTCGGCGTGCCTGTTCTTCTAACGTTAAAACCGCTGGCGGTAATAACCCTTTTAAACCTAACTCTTCTCTTTCATTTTGTGTGAAAGCTACCCCTTTATTTAAAAGTGGTGTTGATAATACTTCTGCTCCTCTTAATGTTGTTTCTAATGCACCATTAGAAGCTACTGTAAACTTGCTCATAACATCCCTACCTCTATTCATATATAGCATTTCTATATTGTAAACAAAAAAGAGGGGCTTGTCCCCCCTCTTCTTTTAATTTTTCTTTAAAAGAGTTGCTCCCGCAATCCCCGGATGTGTCATTTCGAATGGATCTAGAATTAACTCTAAGTCTTCTTGTGACAGTACACCATTTTTAACACAAAGTTCTCGAACGGATTGCCCTGTCGCGATTGCTTCTTTCGCAACGCGAGCTGCAGCTTCATAACCGATATGAGGGTTCACGGCTGTAATAATTCCTACACTTTTCTCAACATACTCTTTTAAGCGATCTTCATTCGCTTCAATTCCTTTTAAGCAATTATCTGTAAAGGCACGGAAACCGTTATTCATAATGCTAATTGATTGCAGTAAGTTGAAAACAAGTACTGGTTCCATAACGTTTAATTCTAATTGTCCTGCTTCTGAAGCAAGGCAAATTGTATGGTCATTACCAATTACTTGGAACGCAATTTGATTAATAACTTCTGGCATAACAGGGTTTACTTTCCCTGGCATAATAGATGAACCTGGTTGACGAGCTGGTAACATAATTTCTGCTAAACCAACACGTGGACCTGATGCCATTAAGCGAAGGTCATTCGCAATTTTAGACATATTCATCATACATACTTTAAGTGCTGCAGATACTTCAGTATAAGCATCCGTATTTTGTGTCGCATCTACTAAATCTTCTGCACCAACAAGCGGTAATTCACTGATTGCAGCTAAATGTTTTACAACTGCTTCAATATATTCTGGATCTGCATTTAAGCCTGTACCAACTGCAGTTGCCCCCATATTTACTTCATATAAATGTTGACGCGATTGTTGAATTCGTTTCATATCACGTTCAAGTACGCGAGAGTATGCTTTAAACTCTTGTCCAAGACGAATTGGCACAGCATCTTGTAAATGTGTACGACCCATTTTAATAACATGGTCAAATTGTTCTGCTTTTAATTCAAATACATCATGCATATAACCCATCGTTTGTAATAAGCCTTCTAATGCATTTAACGTTGCGATATGAATCGCCGTTGGGAATGCATCATTTGTTGATTGCGCCATGTTTACATGACTATTTGGACTAATATAGTGATAGTCTCCCTTTTCCATTCCTAATAATTCAAGAGCACGATTGGCAATGACTTCATTTGCATTCATGTTCATTGAAGTACCTGCTCCGCCTTGAATTGGATCTACGATGAAATGATCATGCCATTTTCCATCAAGAATCTCTTGAGCAGCTTCTGCGATCACGCCACCCTTGTTCAATTCCAATCTTCCTACATCTGTATTAGCAAGTGCTGCTGCTTTTTTTACAATTGCGAATGCTCTAATTAAACCTTCATGGATTTTGTATCCTGTAATTGGGAAGTTTTCAACTGCACGCATTGTTTGTACGCCATAGTATGCATAGTTTGGTACTTCTTTTTCACCTAAAAAATCTTTTTCAATTCGAACACCATTTTTAACTTCAGTTAATGTTGCCATGATTATTCACTCCTTAACGATTTTTTATGCTGCTTTTGTTTCTTTGACTGTTTCTACATATTGTTTTGCTTTCTCATTATCGAATTCGCCTTCCCACTTCGACATAACAATGGCCGCTAATGCATTTCCTAATACATTGACAGATGAGCGAATCATATCTAAAATGCGGTCAATTCCCGCAATTAACGCGATACCTTCTAGTGGTAGCCCCATTGAACCTAACGTTGCTAATACAACAACGAACGATGCACCTGGAACTCCCGCCATACCTTTGGATGTTAACATGAGAACGAATAATAACGTTATTTGCTCCGTTAGTGACATGTGCACACCGTACATTTGTGCAACAAACAATGCCGCTAACGCTTGATAAATAGCCGATCCAGTCAAGTTAAATGTATAACCTGTCGGAATTACGAAAGAGGCAACTGCCTTTGGACAACCGAACTCTTCCATTTTTCTCATTATATTAGGTAAAACAGCTTCTGAACTTGCTGTCGTAAACGAAAGAATCAGTTCTTCTTTTAAAATTTTTATTAATGTAAAAATGTTTACTCCAACCATTCGTGCATTAATACCTAATACAATCACAACGAATAGTATAACAGTTACGTATACAGCTAGCACTAGTTTTCCTAGCGGAAGTAATGTTGCTACACCAAATTTTGCAACCGTAACGGCAATTAATGCGAATACACCAAATGGTGCAAATTTCATAACTTGATTTGTAACCCAAAACATTGCTTCGAGTACACCTTCAAAGAAGTTAAAAACAGGCTTTCCTTTTTCCCCAATTGCCGCAACTCCTAAGCCGAATAATACTGAGAAGAATATAATCGGTAATAGGTCACCTTGTGCAATCGATTCAAATACGTTTTTTGGTACAATGTGAACAATTGTCTCAGCAAAACCTTTCTTCTCCGTTGCATCTGCTGTTTGTTTATAAGAAGAAATATCACTTTGCTGTAAATTACTCATATCAACACCAGTACCTGGTTGGAATATATTCGCTGCAAGTAATCCCATTAAAATAGCAATCGTCGTAATAATTTCGAAATAAAGAATTGTCTTACCGCCCAGTTTCCCAAGCTTTTTCATATCTCCTACACCAGCTACTGCAACAATTAATGCTGAAATAACAATTGGTACTACAATCATCTTAATTAAGTGAATAAATATATCCCCAATTGGTGTGATATAAGAAATCGCCGTTTTATTGCCATAAAAGACTGCCCCTACTACAATCCCTAAAACAAGCGCGACAAAAATTTGTGTTGCCAATCCGAATTTTTTCATTTATGTTCATCCCCTTCATGCGAACGCTTTCAATTTGAATTTATAAAAGCTACTCACACATCTTATAAGCGAACCTACAAAATCATACAAAAACCTACAAGTTTGTCACAAAAAATTCGAATATTTTTCTTCTTTTTTTCATTGACACCATTTTGTTAAAAAACGATAAAATAAACTTGATAAGTAATCAGATTGTTTCGTATAATCAAAAAGATATATACTTACAACAAATCAAAATGAAAAGGAGTGGATGTTATGAAAAACTATACAAAGCAATTCGTCCTATCTTCTTCTTTTCTTTTTCATTTTCTTAAAAAGGAACAAAGGCATTCGCCTTTGTTCCTTTTTTATTGCGATCTATATAGGGGGAATTGTTATGAGACCATATAAACGTGTCTTAATTAAATTAAGCGGCGGTGCACTTGCCGATCAAACTGGAAATAGCTTTAACTCCAAACGATTAGAACATATCGCAAACGAAATTTTATCCATTGTTGATTTAGGTATCGAAGTATCCATCGTCATCGGTGGCGGTAACATTTTTAGGGGACATCTAGCTGAAGAGTGGGGAATTGATCGCGTAGAAGCTGATAATATCGGTACGTTAGGTACAATCATTAACAGCTTAATGCTTCGCGGTGTTTTAACAAGTAAAACAAATAGAGAAGTACGCGTTATGACTTCCATTCCATTTAATGCAGTAGCTGAACCATATATTCGCTTGCGTGCAGTCCACCATTTAGATAACGGCTATATCGTTATCTTTGGAGGCGGAAACGGGCAACCGTTCGTGACGACAGATTATCCAAGCGTACAAAGAGCCATTGAGATGAATAGCGATGCCATATTAGTCGCAAAACAGGGTGTCGATGGCGTTTTTACAAGTGATCCAAAGCATAACAAATCAGCAAAAATGTACAGTAAACTAAACTATAATGATGTCGTTAGACAAAATATACAAGTTATGGATCAAGCGGCATTACTGCTTGCCCGGGACTACAATTTACCAGCACACGTCTTTAACTTTGATGAGCCTGGAGTCATGAAGAAAATATGTTTAGGCGAACATGTGGGGACGTTGATTAATGATGATGTTACGATGCTGGTGCATGAGAAATAATGATTTCCCACCAAAAAGGGTGCCTTTTGTAGGCACCCTTTCCTAATTCATCGTTACAAATAAAAATCAACCAATCCCGCCACTTTTTCCTTACAACGTTCCCAAAAAGATAACTTCTCAAAAAACTCTTTCGTCATTTCTTTTGAATCACGAAAATCCTCTGTTAATGCCTTATTCACGTCCGATACGATAGTCCCGCCATGAATATACAAATTCATCTCATCATTTATATAGAAGCTACGGGCAGTAAAGTTTGTTGTACCTATAACAGTTAACTCATTATCAATTAGCATTAACTTTCCATGAAACATCCCTTTTTTATAACCATATACCGTAATCCCGTTATTAACAGCTTGACGTATGTACGGATATGCCGCCTCTTTAATAAGGGGGATATCTGGTTTATATGACCAAAGTATTTTTACTGTAACACCACGTTTTTGCGCTTCAATTAAAGCATTCATTAATTCTTTATTTTTCGCTATAAAATAAGGTGTTGTAATGACGATTGAATGCTTCGCTTGCTTTATTAACTGTATATATGTTTCAGCGACGTAATGCCCATTGTAACTAGTCATAGTATGTAAAGTATTCCCTTTACTAGCTTTATTCGTACTTCTCTTTATCTCTTCTTTCGTATCTCGTTTCCAATCTAAAGCGAATTGCTGTTCTAAATCTTTTGCTCCTTCTCCTTTAAGCCGTACATGATAATCACGCCAATATCCAAATCGCTTATCTTTCCCTAAGTACTCATCTCCTATATTAAAACCACCTGTATAGCCAATCTCCCCATCAATCGTCGTAATACGGCGATGATTGCGATGGTGAAGTGAATAAAATCCGAATGGTAATTCAGGTTTTCTACTATATGTAAAATGTACACCACTTTCCCGCAATTCATTTATCATCTTCCTTTCAAATGATAAATCATTAATGCGATCAACTGATAAATAGACGTTTACTCCTTCTTTTGCCTTCTCTTTTAATAAGTTTAAAAAAGTATGGCTACTTTTATCATCCGACAAAATGAAGAAATAAGTGTAGATGGAGCTTTTCGCTTTTTTTATATCTTCAAATAGCTGCTCATATAATGATTTTCCTTCTACATATAATTGAAAGTCACTATAGTGAGATGCATACTCTGTCGGCATGTTTTTCCCAGCTTCCATTTTCCTACCTAAGGTAACATCGATATGCATCCAAATTAAAATAAAAACAAAAATAGCAATAATAATAGAAGTAACTCGCAATATTTTTTTAATCATTTTGATTTCCTTCCGATCAAATTACTTTCTACTCTGTAGTGTTTCATTTAAATATGTTTTCATACGAAATGTATTTCTATTGATACCAAACGATTAAAGGAGAGAGAAATATGAAAAGAGGAAAAATCCCTATTGTTTTTATCCCAGGTCTTTTCGGTTCAATGAGTAATATTATTATTCCAGGTACTGGTGATTGGAGTTTTGGACTTTCTGCATTTGTTTACGAACCATTCATCATGATGTTAGAAAGTATGGGGTACGAACGAAATAAAGACTTGTTCATCTGTTTTTATGACTGGCGGCAGCGCATTGTTTTTTCTACACAAAAATATTTATTACAAACGATTGCCTATGCTAAAAAAATTACAGGGTGCGATAAACTAAATCTAATGTGTCATAGTATGGGCGGGCTTCTTGGACGTTCTTACGTTCAAAGTGAAACATATAAAAATGATGTGAATCGACTTATAATACTCTGCACACCAAACGCTGGATCTCCACCAAATTATAGTTATTGGACTGGAGGTAGTCTCCCTATCCATGCCTCTTCTAAAATAAATATCGTTCATTTTTATATGGAACAATATATTCGTTACTTAAGCATCTTACATAAAATGAATAAGGTTGAGGCGATACATCTTTACTTTCCAGGATTACAAGATGTTATTCCTTGTAAAGATTACGGAAATTATTTATTTATAAGATCTGACTCTTCTCTTACATTTCTTCCTTATAGTACTATACAAACGAAAAACCCTTTCCTCGATACATTAAATGAAAATAGATTTATTATACAAAAAAGAAATATTGAAACTACACTCATTGCCGGAGATGAAGAGGAAACAATTCAATATTTACAAGTTATCCCTTCACACTCCAAACTGAAATGGACAGACGGCAAAGTCGTCGGTGATTTACTTACAAAACATGGTGACGGTAACGCTGTTTTACATAGCGTTTTTCTTCTAGAGGGAAATAAATATGTTGTGCATGCTTCACATAACGAAGTGCTCTACAAAAGCATTCCTATATTACAAAAGATACTCTAAATTACAAACAAAAAAGGTATGGCATTAAGCCACACCTTTTCACATTAAACAAAATTCCTCGCATCATTATTTCTTCCAAACTTATAAATCGCAATTAAGAAGAATGCTACCGCAAAGGCGAATAAGATTAAAATGTTTAAATACAACTCCGAGAACGGTATTCCTTGTTGTAGTTTTGATACTGTATCTAACAACCATCTCTGCGGAAGAAAATCAGCTACTTTTTGTACTGCTTTTGGCATAATGTCGTACGGGAAATAACATCCAGCGAGCAAACATGTTGGTACAATAATCATGTTTTGCATCGCATTTGCCGATGCTGAGTTTTTCGAAAAAGCTACAAGGACTAATGATATTCCAATTGCTATTAATGCAAATAGCATTAGTACGCCCATCATCACTATGAAAGGCATATTGATATTCGTATGAAAAACATTCGTTAGGAATAGGATTGTAATCAAAATTTGTACTGTTAGTATTATCATATTTACCCCGACATTAGATAATATAAATTTCTTCCCATCTATCGGCGTTGATAAGAGTCTAAAATACGTTCTATTTTCTTTTTCTTTTAAAATATAACCTGATAAGTTCGCTGCTGAAAACAGCATAAACATAATAAGGTAACCCATCGTTTGATTTGTCATATCTTTATTTTTCGAAGTATCTTCTAGCGTCTCAGTTTTCATTTTAAATGAACCTTTTTGATATCCTGCGTACATATTATCAAATATACTTTGATCTGTTCCTGCTACTTTACTAATAGCTGCTATATTATCAATATAATTATATAAATATGTTTTTATAAATCCTGTTACTTGATCACCTTTAATCGATGAAATTTCAATATGATCTGGTTTCCCTTCTCGAACACTTTTTGAAAACCCAGAATCTAACGTAATAACTCCATCAAGTTTTTTGGAAGTGAGTTTATCTTCTACTTCAGACTCCTTAACCTTACTCACATTCACATGATTTAATCCTTCTAAAAACTTTATCGTATCATTTGCTATCGGCTCATTTTCTTTATTTACAATCCCAATATTTAACGTTCCTTGCCCTGCATTTCCGTATATCGAGAAGGAAATGAGCGTCCCTATTATCGGCAAGCTAATTATAATGAGTAAACTTTTTTTATTTTTCAAAAGCACAGATAACGTTTTTTGTATGAGCCATAAAATATCCTTCATACTATAGCCCCTCCCGTCTACGTAATGCAATAATCGCAATTAATAAAAAGAGTGCTGATATTCCAAGGTTTAAAGAAATGACTGGTAGCGCTGCCCCTACATCATTCGCATAAATAATTTTCATAACAGCTGTATTTGCCCACGTTAATGGTGATAAATTCGTAACGAAATTTTCTTCTACTACGAAATATGCACCACCAAAAATAGAAGCTAATTGCACAACAACCATAATAATTGCCCTAGACGCTTCAGCTGTTTTCGTAATATATCCGATTCCTAAACCGAAGCTAATTGCTAGAAAAACTTGTGTTAATAAAATAAGAAATATGATTCCAAGATGGTCGCCCCAATTCGCTTGAAAAACAAATTTACTAAATAACATGACGAGTAATATGCACAGGGCATTTGCTACTAGGCTACCAAGTACTTTTCCAATGAATATTTCAGCTTTACTTATAGGTGCAGCAATGAGACGATCTCCTGTTTTACGTATTCGTTCTCCTCGAATTAAAGAACTCGCCCCCATCGCAGCATATAGTGCAATCATCGTTGTCATTACAACCGCATAGTAATCCATAGAACCGGGTTTTTTCGCAGCTTGTAAGGATGTTTCTTTTATATAATCATTATGATTTCCGTTTGAAATAACTGTGTTCACCTTAGTAGGATCTACTTTTGCAACTTCGACCGCTACATTGTACTTATCAACAAATGTTGTAAGCATTCCTTCCACAATACTTCCCTCAATACTACTTTTGTCACTTCCATAAAATTTTGCACCATCTTTATTTAACTCTACATAAGCAGCATATTTATTTTGCTTCACTTCTTCTTTCCCATCTATACTGCTGGAAGCTTTTTTAAAATGAATACCTGATTTATCCACTTCTTTCGTAAATGCTTCAAATGATTGAGAAAACGTGCTACTCGCTTCATCTTTATATAGCACTTGTATATCCTTAATCGATTGACTATCGCTATTAAATGCATTACTTAACGCTGTTCCTAACACAAGCATAAGTACAATCGGAAATGCTAACATAAAAACTAAAGTTCTTACGTCTCTGAAATCTCTTTTAATATGCATAATTGCAATATTGAAGATGTTCAATTGATGAACCTCCCTTTACCTTTTCTTCATTTACTTTTTATTTATCTCGTAAGTTTCTTCCCGTCAATGTAAGGAATACTGTTTCTAAGTTGGGAGCCTGCTCCTCTAATGAACGAATTTCAATATCATGATTGATACAGTGTTGAATGATTTTATTTAAATTATTTAATCCCGCATCAGAATTCACTTTAATTACGTTTTCTTCAATTTGAACTGCTTTCACACCGTTGATCTCTTTTAACTTTTCTACATCTAAATTTTCTACTGACTTCACTTCAATCCAAATATCTTTCGTATCAGTAATAATCGCTTTTAACTGTTCTTTCGTTCCTTCTGCAATTACTTTACCGTGATCTACTATTGCTATTTTCGTACAAATCTCTTCTACCTCTTCCATGTAGTGACTCGTATAAATAATTGTACTTCCCATTTCATTCAATTTACGTACTGACTGCAAAATGTAGTTTCTTGACTGCGGATCAATTCCAACTGTCGGCTCATCCATAATAATTAACTTCGGTCTATGAGCAATTGCACAAGCGATATTCAGTCTTCGCTTCATCCCACCAGAAAAGTTCTTCGGATAGCTTTTCTGTTTATCACTAAGTCCTACAAATTGAAGAGCTTCCTCTACCCTAGCTTTTAATTCGGCTCCTCGTAATCCGTACAATCCAGCAAAGAATTTCACATTTTCATAGGCAGTTAACTCTTCATAAATCGCAATATCTTGCGGAACAATGCCGATGTTCATTTTCGCAAATCGATTATGTTTCTTTATATTTTTTCCTAGTATGCTAATTTCACCTTCATTACTTCTTAACAAACCAGCAATCATATTTATCGTTGTACTCTTACCAGCACCATTTGATCCTAAAAAGCCAAATATTTCTCCTTCTTTAATAGATAAAGACATATTATCAACTGCGATGAAATCACCAAATTTTTTCGTTAAATTTTTAATTTCTAATGTATTCATCATTTTCACCCCTATTTCGGTTTCTCTGCTTTTAGTATAAACAAAAAGAATGAACCTGCTCAGTGCAGAAGTTCATTCTTTTCACATGAGAATATTCACTTTTTTCATATGAGATGGTTCATCCTCGTACCATTCTCTTTATATTGGCAACAACATCGTTACTGAAAAACCACTTGTCCCATCTACAATAATTTTTCCGTTTACAGACGCCGTTCGCTCCTCCATCCCCATAATACCGAGACCTTTTTTAACAAGAGCTACCCCGTTTCCGTTATCCTTCACTTGCACCTTAACCATCTTGTTAAGCACATGAATATCTATAGAAATAACTGTCGCATCAGCATATTTCATTGCATTTGTTAGTGCTTCTGTAACATTCTCACCGATAATTTTCCACTGAATGGGAGAAATCATATCTAGGTTCCCTTTGTACACGAAAGGAATATTCACATCATTCTTACCGGCAAATTCCTCTATGAATAATTTCATGCGGTGAATGCCAATTTGCTCAGTTGGTGGCTTCATATTTTTTAATGTAATGCGAATACTTTCAATTCCATCTTTTGAAATATGAATTGCATTTTGTAATAACTCCGCAGATTTTTCTTTATCTATCCCCATTAATCTCTTTGCTGCTTCCATTTGAATTAGTGCACCCGTCATCGAGTGGCCAATTTTATCATGAATTTCTTGTGATAACCGATTTCTCTCTTCTAACTTAAATGTGTATTCAGATTGTCTTATGTACTCTTTATTTTCATGTAAGCTTTTCGTAAGTCGTTGCATATCTTTTCGCATCTTATCATTTTGCGATTCAAGCTTTACTACACGCGATATATATCGATCTGCAATAGTTAAAACGAGTAAAGAAAATGCAGCAATTAATCCATAAGTCATTCGAATACTTTCATCTGCAATCGTAATTGGGAGCATCATAATGACAAAGCGTGGCCAATTCTTTTCTATGTAATAGAATGTAATTTCGTATGAATTCAACGGTAAAAACAACATAAAAAATGGATGAACCCTCCATGTAAATAACATAACTACACCAATTGACATACAGATTAATATTTTTTTATACGTATCTTTTTTAAATATAGAAATCATTACATTTACAGAGAGGTAAATAAGTAAAGTAAATATAACCCACGGTAAATTTGCTACATTTGCGTAAATATAACTAAACACAATATATAAAAAGACAATTAATTTACTTACAGTTAACCAAATTTCCATATCATTAATCTACTTTCCCTGTTAAGTAATAAATCGCAATTTGTGTGCGATGTTCAAGTCCAGTTTTCCCTAAAACTGATGTAATATAATTTGCGATTGTTCCTTCAGATATAAAAAGCTGTTTCGAAATTTCTTTATTTGAGAAACCTTTTGCAATTAATGCGATAATACTAAGCTCCCTTTCTGTGAAAAGGCTCTTATCAATTTTACATTCTTCCCCTTTACTTTCCATTAAATTAGACTTAATTTTATCGAGGACAACATCTTGCATAACAGTTTGACCGTTATATACTCCTTTTATCGCATCACGAATCCGCTCCGGATCGTTATTTTTTAATAAATAACCTTTCGCTCCGTTTTTTACTGCATCCAAAATATATTCATCATCATCAAACGTCGTTAAAATAAGCGGTTTTGTTTTCGTCTCTTCACAAATGAATTTCGTCGCCTCTACCCCGTTCATATTTGGCATACGAACATCTAATAGAGCGATATCAACGTCGTTCTTTTTACAATACTCCACTGCTTCTTTCCCATCATTTACTGTATCTACAACTTCAAACTCTTCATATGTATTTAAAATAATTTTCATGCCTTCTCTAATAAAAGAGTTATCATCTGCTATTAATATTTTAATTTTCATGTTTGTTAGTATGGACCATCCCCTACTAACATTCACATCCTTTCTTCCCGTAACATTTCCTACTTGCTCATTATATACTTCTCTTTACCATTTTTTCACACCTTTTTTCATCTAGCTCTCCTGCAAAAAATATATTATTCTTTTTTTATAAAATGTGTAGGGTGACTTATCATTCTTTACGTCTATATAATAGAATGCGTCAAAAAGGAGGGAGAGACCGATTGAGGAAAAACAATTAATTGAAAAAGCACAGCAAGGAAGCGAGCATGCTTTTCGTATCCTTGTACAAACATATCGTCATTATATTTTTCAAGTTATCTTTTCTATTTTAAGACATGAAGAAGATGCTAAAGATGTTACACAAGAAGTATTCGTAAAAATTCATACCTCTCTCCCAAATTATCAATTTCGCGGATTAAAAACGTGGATGGCACGTATTGCCACCAATCACGCTATTGATTATAAGAGAAAGAAAGCTAGAGAACACGAAGAACTCTCCTTATGTAAAGAAACAGAGGAAAATATAAAATCCTCTCATAACATTGAAGCTTTACTATTGACGAAAGAGCAAAAATTACTTATTGCTCAAAAACTGAAAGAACTTCCGGAAAATTACCGTGACGTTGTTCTCGCGCATTACTTAGAGGAAAAAAGTTATCAAGAAATTGCTTTCCAAGAAAACATCGAAGTGAAAACAGTAGAAATGAAACTGTATCGGGCAAGAAAATGGATAAAAAAACATTGGAAGGAGGAAGAGTTTCTATGATGCATTATTCAAAAGAAGATTGGCGCAATTATACATTAGATTTTATAGAAAACAATGAACGTGAATCTATGGAAGAACACCTTTATGAATGTGATCATTGTTTAGCACTTTATATGGAAAGTATTGATGAACAACATGAAAACCTTCCAATGATAAATGATGATTCATTTACGAACGAAGTTATGACGCAAATTAATTTTGAAACGCTACAACCTAATGAAAATATAAAAACAAACTCACTAAAACGCACAATTATTCACTACATAATTGCGACTGCAGCTACAATTATTTTTATGGTAAGTGGTTTATTCCAATATATTTTTACAGCGACATCAAATTTCGAGAAATCTTCAAAACATAACGAGTCTTCTATCTCACAACAAATTGTAAACAAATCGGTAGATACATCAAAAAAGGACGGAGGTTTAAAGCATGAATAAAAACCCCTTTTTAGCACTTGTATTAGGGCTAATTCCTGGGCTTGGACATTTATACTTAAAAAAGCTAGGACGGTTTATTCTATATAGCGGAGGATCTTTATTTCTATTCTCCTTTGCAGTATTTTGTACCATAGTAGTAAGAGGACGTGATATTGCTTTTCTTTCTCTATTTTTACTAGCTGTTCTATGGGTAATTAACTTACTAGATTTAGTTATCACCATTATAAAACAAACGAAAAAACAAGAAGCTGGAGAATTGATAAATTCTTCTAAAGAGAGCGAACGATTTTATATCATTCTCCTATCCATCATCCCTGGACTTGGCCATTTCCAATTAGGACTTATGCAACGCGGCCTTACGTTTTTAGTCGCTTGCGCTGGCTTAGGCAGCATGATTATATTTGTAACATTATTAACATCTCAAGGAAGTTTCCTTATCTTTCTTATTACGTTACCTGTTTTATGGATTTATAATTTCTTTGACGTTGTTCAGCAACTACAGAAAAAAGAACGCGACGAGCAATTAATTGACCGTACTATTTTCGAAGATTTTGAAGAACATCGAGAGCAAGGAAAGAAAAGTAAAACATTTGCTTCTATTTTAGCGATGTTCCCTGGAGCAGGTCATATGTATTTAGGTTTACAACGCCGTGGTCTTCAACTTATGGCAGCCTTTTTACTATCTATTTATTTACTCGACTTATTAAGACTTTCTGCGTTTTTATTTTTAGTACCAATCATTTGGTTCTATAGCTTTTTTGATGCGTTACAGCAAACAGCAAAATACGGAAAAGAACGAGTACAAGACGAACCCATTATCGATTATTTTATAAATCATCAAAGATGGATTGGTATCGGATTAATTACACTCGGTGGTTATTATTTATTAAATCAAACAGTCCTTCCTATTTTGAATGATTATTTTGTAACTATATTTAATATTCATCTTAGTGAACTATATTATCGCTATTTCCAGACATCTATCGTTGCGCTCCTTTTAATTGGCGGCGGCTTTAAATTGTTACTTGGAAATAAAGAAAACAAAGGTGGGACAAGCGAATGAGGACTTGGCGTGTTGGAACATTCTCAATGGGGCTTTCTATTATATCGTTAGGATGCTTTTTACTATTTTCAGTCGTAAAAGGAATTCAAGTATTAGATACATTAACTGCATGGTGGCCAGTTTTACTTATCATACTTGGAGCTGAAGTTTTACTATACCTTCTATTTTCTAAGAAGGAACAATCATTTATTAAATATGATATTTTTAGTATTTTCTTTATCGGTGTTTTAGGAAGTGTCGGAATTGCTTTTTACTGTTTATTATCAACTGGATTACTAGAAGAAGTTCGTCATTCTATTAACACAACGAGGCAAACGAGTAATATTCCAGACGGACAATTTGATATACCTGAATCTATCAAAAAAATCGTAGTAGATGCGGGACATCAACCTCTAACGATAGAGGGAAATAATACAAATCAAATTCATCTTTTGGGAACTTATGAAATGACGACGAAAGCAAATGAAAAACTCAATTTAAAACGAGATGATTTCCTTTCGGTTCAAACGGCTGGAGAAACGATGTACATCACTTTAAAATCATTACCTGTTCAGCATACGTTATTTAACTCAGCACCACAGGTGAAAACAACGCTTGTTCTTCCGCAAAATAAAAATGTGGAAATTCGCGCTTCAAATAACGAGCTATCTCTTTATCCTGGCCAATTACAAAATAATTGGTTTGTACAAAACAACTCAAGTGTATCTGTTCATTTAGCTAAAGAAAGTGATGTTTCTTTAACAGCAATAACAAATCAAAGAGAAACACACGGAAACACACCTTGGGAGCAAGTAGAAGATTTAACGAAAAAAGAAAATAATTCTTCAGAAGAACATCCAGAATTAAACGAGCAAGAACATTGGTATAAAAATTCGATTAAAACTGGAAATGGGACGTACAAGTTAAATATTGAGAAAGCTTATAATTTGAATATGAGCGTTATCGAAAAATAAGAAAAACCTTCCACAATTGTGGAAGGTTTTTCTTATATAATCGCTTTAATTCCTTCTAAAATTAATCCAATCATAAATCCACACACAGCACCGTTCACACGGATCCACTGCAAATCTTTACCGACATTATTTTCAATCATTTCGATTAATGTTTTATCATCTAACTTATCCAGGTTTTCTTGTACAAGCTTACCGATTTTCGAATGGTTCTTCTCAACAAGATTCACAACTTGTTTTTGTAACCAATCTTCTATTTTTTGAACAGTCATTTCGTCTTCTTTTATTTGATTCATTTGTTTTTGTAAAAATGGAATAACATATTTATCAGCAAATTCTTCATTTCTTACAAAAGTAACTGCTCTTTGTTGCACTTGCTCCAGCATCTCTTTTATTTTGTCAGTAGCATTCCAATTCGCAATCCACTTTTCTTTCCAATTTTCTAATTCCTGTAATAAAGCTTCATTTTCTTTTACATTTATAATTTCTTGACGAATCTTCGCCAATATAAGTTGTCTTGTGCTATTATCCGCCTCTTGTAAGCTGTTAATATTACTAATGATAAACTTCTGCAAAATGCCACCAATTTTATCTTCATCTACAATATTCATAAATGATTTCAAAGTAAACTGCAAGAACCCATCTACTTTTATATTTTCCATTGCCTTCATACCTAAGCTTCCGAGTTGGTAACGAGCTTCATCTTGCGCTGTCCAATCTTTCACTTTTACTAATATGTGATCAAGTGTCTTTTCATCATATTCTTGCACAACTAATTGATCAACAAGCACTTGTAAAATGTTACTTGTATTAATTGTATGTAAATATGTTTTTAATTCTTTTTCAATAATAACAGCTAGCTTTTCTGTATCTATTGTTACAATCGCTTTCTCTGCAATCGTTACAATCCCTTTTTTCACAGCATCAGACTGTATTTCTCTTTCAGCAATTTGCAGCACCATTTGTGCTAACTGCATCTCTTTTACTTTATTCGTAATACTTTCTTTCGTCAGCCATTCATTTTCTAACGTATGAATAAGCCCTTTCGTTACCCGTTTACGATTTTTAGGTAGCAATGCGGTATGCGGAATTGGGATCCCCATCGGATGACGGAACAATGCTGTAACCGCGAACCAATCCGCAAGTCCACCAACCAATCCAGCTTCAAATCCCCCTTGTATAATCTCCCCTGCTACCGTTCCTTGAAAAGGGATAGAAGCCGCAAAACCGACACCCATAACCCCAAGCGAAATACCCGCTATATATTTAGTCTGTAATGACATCGTATACACATCCTCTTATTATGTAAAATAAAGCTTTTTGTTGTATTTATTCAATATTAGTTATCCTTTATATATACTATAAAGAACTATTATGAAAATAACAAAGATTTTTATGTACATGAAAAAAATGAGGCTACAACTAGCCTCATTTTTCTTATATTGTTAATTCTAAACCTTTCTTATAATAATCACTCATTACATCTTGTGGAACCATACTTCCACCCGTTCCCCACACAATATGAGTACCTTTTGTCACCTTCTCTGTTAACTGTTGCTTTTGTAAATACTCATCTTCTTTACATACTTTCACTGGCCCTATCATACCTGCTAGTGCAGAAGGCTCTAAATAAATATTCTCCGTATCAGCCAGTTCTTTTAACAATCTATATAACTCTTCATCGCTTACTGTATAATTTCCACTTAAAAATGGTTCCATCGTTTTCCCAACAAATCCAGACGGTCTTCCTACCGCAAGTCCATCCGCATCTGTTACATTATCAATTCCGATATCTTGAACAGCAATTTTGTCATGAAGGCCTGTCATTAAGCCGAGTAACATACATGGAGAATGTGTTGGCTCTGCAAAGAAACAATGAACGTTGTCTTTATACAATAACTTTAAACCAAATGCTACTCCGCCAGGTCCGCCCCCGACACCACATGGTAAATAAACGAATAGAGGATGTTCTTCATCTACTACAATCTCTAACTTTTCTAATTGCTTTTGTAATCGTGATGCCGCTACTGCGTATCCTAAAAATAAATCATGTGAATTTTCATCATCTACAAAATAACAGCTAGGATCAGCATCAGCTTGCCTTCTTCCTTCTTCTACAGCTTTACTATAATCATCTTCATATTCAATAACATTTACACCTTTACTTCTTAATAAATCTTTTTTCCATTGTTTCGCATCTGCTGACATATGAACAGTGACATTAAAACCTAGTTTTGCACTCATAATCCCAATACTCAATCCTAAATTACCTGTAGAACCTACCGCAATTGAATATTTCGCGAAAAACTCCCTACATGTATCACTATCTAAAATAGAATAATCATCTTCTTCTGTTAACATTCCATGCTGCAATGCTAGTTGTTCAGCATGTTTCAATACTTCATAAATGCCGCCCCTAGCTTTTATTGATCCTGATATCGGAAGATGACTATCACATTTTAATAATAATTCCCCTAAAATAGGTTGCTCGTAATTTTTCTCTAAAGCTTCTTTCATAGAAGGTATTTTCACTAAAGGTGATTCAATTATGCCGTTCGTCTCTTTCGTTTCAGGAAAAACTTTCGCAATATATGGTGCAAAACGCTTTAATCTCTCTTCCGCGTCTTTTACCTTTCCTTCATTCAGTGGCGAGTCTTTTATTGCCGTCTCATACTTTTTCGTATTCGGATTCATCCAAAAGACTTCTTCCGTTGCGATTAGCTTATTTAATAGTGGATATTGTTCTTTTAATTTCTCTATTTCCTTCATTCCTCTTCCTCCTCATCACCTTGTAGCTTGCGATTTAATAAATTATAATTAAATTAATTTTAATATAGTTTAACATAAAAATTAATTTTAGTTTAATTTATTTAAATATAATTTAATAATCATTAAGGAGATTTTCATTATGGAAAATATAGATATTGGTAAAAAGATTGAAAAACAAAGAAAAGAAAAGGGTTTAACTAGTAAAGAACTAGCAAAGATGGCCGATATTACACCATCTATGTTAAGTCAAATTGAGCGCGGGTCTGCTAACCCTTCTATTCAAACATTAAAAGTACTTGCTAAAGCTCTTGATGTTCCAACATTTAGTTTTTTACTGGAAGAAACAAATACAGACGATTTAATTGTACGTTCCCATAAACGAAAGAAAATGATTATCGATAATTTATCATATGAAATGCTTTCACCTGATTTTACTGGAAATTTAGCAACAGCAATTATGACTATCCCGCCTAATACAGCTTCATCAGAAAATGTACTAGAACATAAAGGAGAAGAATTAGCATTTGTCTTAGATGGGAAAATCACATTATATTTAAACGAGGAAGAATACATATTAGAAACTGGCGATAGTGTAAAAATACCTGCTTATTTAAAGCATAAATGGGTGAATCATTTTGAGAAAAATGCGGTAGTTTTATTTTCTGTTACTCCACCGATTTTTTAATATATCAATAAAAACAGGATGATTCTTATAAAATACGGATTATCCTGTTTTTATTAAATAAGAAAGTGAAATTTTTGTTAAAAACTTAACAGTTGGACCCAATCCGAACAATCCTACTAAAAACATATTTACAAGTGAAACTATCCCTCCCCCATTGATGTTAACGTATCATGAGTCAGATTCATCCCACCACTACCAGAGGCATTTGTAATATTTATATGGAAGTTAATTGATTTTTCAGAATTTTGTTGAAAAATATGGTAAAATCATTCTTATACTTCTTCTGTTTTGCTATTATAGAAATAATTAAATTAGGATACTTTTATCGGATGGGAGAATATATAATGAGTGTGTTATTAAAAGAACATGAACAGATTGTCAACGAATTAAACATTTTATATCAAGTAATGGTAGCGGAGCAGTTAATTGAAGCGAAACAATTAAAAGAAAAAATAGAGGAACAGATTAATAAAATTGAAGCTGATCAAAATCTATCGCTTTACTACTCCCTACTAAACTTTAAATATAAGGTCCTAACCGATTGGACAAACATTAAGTATGATACTTTTAGTCAAATTGTGCGTTTAGACAATCCAATAACTGAAGACTTTATTACTTATTATTATCACTTTTTTAAAGCTGAACATGCTACCATTATTGGAAATTATGATGAAGCAAAAAAAGAATACGAAAAAGCTGAATCCCTTTTAAAACATGTACCAGGCGAACTAGAAGAAGCTGAATATAAATATAAATTCGCTATATTTAATCACCATACAAACAAACCACTTACAGCAATCAATTATGCAAATCAAGCTAAAGAGATCTTCTCAAAATATCCACGTTATGAAATTAAAATAGCTCTATGCGAAAATATTTTAGGCTCATGTTCTGTTTATTTAAAACAATTCGAGCAAGCCGAAGAGAACTATAATTCAGCAATCAATATTTTACAAAAACTGAAAGACGACACACTAATCTTAAAAGTTCGAAATAACTTAGGTTGGCTCTACTCTTCTCAAAATCTATCAACCCTTGCTATTAGACATCTTACAATAGTTACAAACAAATTACCTAAACACCTAAAAGCCAATTTTCTACAAGCCAAAGAACATTTTAGTTTAAATGAAAAAGAACTTGCAAACGATTGGGTTCAAAAAGGCTTAGAAATTTGTAATGAATTAAATAATCAAGAATATAAACACCATTTCACTATCTTAAAAACACAACACACTGGTATTCTAGACGACTTAGAAAACGCAATCATTGCAGGCACTACATATTTTAACAGTAAAGAATTATACGATTATGTACAAGAATATTACGAATTATTAGCAGTAGAATTTCATAAAGTGAATAAAATAGAGAAATCTCAAAAATATTTTTTCAAAACTTACGAAGCAAAACAAAAATTATTAACTAAGGAGGCACTAAGATAATGAAAAAGATTAGTTTAGCTATTTTAACCTTTACATGCATACTTGCTTTTGGATTTAATAATTTTACTGAAAGTCAACAAGCAAAACAACTTCCAAAATGGGATACAGATAAACAAGAAACACATGCAGACCTATAGAAACCTAAAAACCCCTAATAAAGGGGTTTTTAGATTTCTACAATATAATGATTTAGCATATGATGAAGAAATACGCTTATAAAAGATAGCCATACACAGATACTCTCTGTACATGGCTATTTTTATTTTTTCGGTATCAACAAAATCCCTAAACTAATAATACAAAAGCTCATTATTTGCTGTATTGATAGACCGAATAAAACTGAATTTTGTTCACTAATGATTGAAATAATGATATGTGAAGACCCCTCAACAATTAGAAAAACACTTATATTCTTTCCATTTCCGAGCCTTTCATTTTTCATCCATAACAAGCCCATTATACAAAGAGCAAGGATGATCTCATATACGAAAATAGGGTGATATAAAAGTTTAGATTCATATATTTTCATTCCCCATGGTAGTGTCGTTTGTGCACCTACTTCATGATGTAATAGAAAATAAAAGATAATACTCACACACAGACCAAAAGGCAATGCATCAAGTAAAATACGAAGCGAAAATTGCTCCTTTTTACTTTTCCAAACAATGTATACACTCGCAATCACGCATCCTACTACAATATGTTGCATACTTCCAACAGCTAATATTGCTTGCACTGGCGCCACAAAAGCCCATACAGGATTTAAAATTGCTGGTGCAAACTTCCATACAAATACGATGATAAGAAAAGCATTTGTTACGGCATCCATCATTTTTTCATATAATACATTTTGATGCCTCATCTTTCGTTTCATCAACATAAATCCAAATAGACTTCCAATTATAAGAGATATGGGTTGTAACCTCACGATCCACTCCATCGTCACGAAATCTCCTTTTAATTCTCAATCAATTTCTTAAATTTCTTTTCTAATTGATCTGGTGGTAATACACCTCGTACATGATCTACTATAATTCCATCTTTATTAACAAAAAATGTCGTCGGTAAAGAGAATACTTTATAATCTAGTCCAGCTACTCCGTCCATATCTAATAGAACAGGAAACTCAAACCCATAGCGATTAGCAAATGCGCTTGCTTCTTGTACTGGGTCACTAACAGTTGCATTCACCGCAAAAATTTAAACATCCTTTTTATATTTATCATACATATGAACTAAGTCAGGTGCCTCCATTTCACACGGCCCACACCATGATGCCCAAAAATTAATAATATACGGTTTTCCCTTTGCATCATTTAACGACTGCAACTTTCCGTCTAATCCTTTTAATGTGATGCCAGGTGCTTTAAAACCTACTTGTGGTAATACTTCTTTCTCTTGTAACTCTGCTTGTTTCGCTCTTCTTTCCTTCTCTTCTTTCTTTGAATTATAAAAATTGATCCCCGCCCAAACGAGTGCCCCTACTAGTATAATAGCAATTAGTTTCTTCACTCTTTTTCCTCCTTATTTTAAAATCCTGTAACTCCACACCAAATAGACGAATAATGAACGCTGTGATTTCCATCATTTGATTTGTATACAATAAAACACCTGTAATATATGATAAATAAGATGTATATAGCGGTAAAAAGCATGATGACATAAATGACAACACCTTAACTCACACTACATAGAGTAGTGTTTATTCTTAAAAAAAGAGGCTATATGCACTCCCCGACAATAAGTACAATCGACACACAGAATAAACCTATTGTTACATATACCGAATTCGTATGTAACGGGATATTAAGCTTCACAACTTCTTCATTTAACACTTGCTCGATTCGTAAATTTATTGCTGTTTTTGCAAATGAAGCTGTAACACATCGATTTTCCATTGTCTTTATTTTAATTAATTTTAATAACGCACTACCTAACTCAAATGAAGACTTCATTTTTTGCATCGCATATTTATCTGCTGCTAACTCTTGATACGTATGATATCGTTGTAACAATCCTTTTAATATCGGAATGTACAACATTCCTTCTGCTAATAACGTAAAACAAAATAATTTTAGCGGATCCCAATTCTTTTGATGATATTCTTCATGGAAAATAATTGCATCAATTTCTTCATCTGAAAACGTCTGAAGCAAACCTTCCGACATGACAACTTTCGGACGGAATAATCCAATTGTAAACGCTGCAACTTCCGCAGTCGGCAGTATATGTATTTGTTTCCCTTTTCTAATGAATGGGATAAGTGCTTTTTGTAATTTTTTACCACGAAAAAATTGCCGCCAAATTCTTTTACACACGGTCAATACAGTAATTAATAATAACCCAGCTATTATAATACGAACCATTGATAGTTCTTTCATATGTTTTTCTAACTGAAACAAGCAAAACTTTGAAAGGAAGAATGCCTTATTTTGAAAAAGAAATGGATATGTAACGTAATACAATAACAAGCTGAAAAAGAGGGTACTAACAATGAGCGCTAACAATACGATTTTACGCATTTGCCATTTCATTTCATCGATCCTCTTTTTTTAACTGATTCAATTTGTCTTCTAATTTTTTTATTAAATTCGGATCAGCCTGCTCTAACTCATCTATCATATGAGTTACAACTAAATCTCCAAATTCCCCCACTAATTCCTGTGTCATTTTCTTCGTTTGATTGGATAAGAATTCTTCTTTCGTTTGTATAGCACGATATATGCCACTTCTTTTTACAGTCTGTTTTTCTAGGTGTAATTTCTCTACTAGCCTGTTCATAACTGTCATAACAGTATTAAAATTCACAGACGATTCTTCACTTAATTTCTGCTGGACTTCTTTAATAGTAATACCTTCAGTAGACCAAATAATCTCCATAATCTTCGCTTCAAGCGGTCCAAAGAAATGATTTAATCCTTGCTCATTTAACCTATAGTTTTGCGTAAACATCGTATGACTCCTTTCACACTACGAATTGTAGTACAAATTAAATGAGAGGTCAAACACGAGTAATATAAACTAAAATTCACTACCTATAAATACGTACCTCATTCTATTCATTATAAGCCTAACTTATCTCCAAATGTATCAAAGAGATACTGCTCTAATATTTGCACACTAAACTTCTCATTACGCCCAAGTGCAAATAATTCCCGATCTTTCGCTACGATAGTATCTAATGGAATAGCTACATTATCCACGATTTTTGTAATTTCAATTATATTACTTTTTACATTTACTTCTGTTTTAAATTCAACGTTTTCTAACACTATATGTGAACGTCTTCCTGATGCAAAAAAAGTAAAATTAGGATTTTTAACAACGCCAATTTCAGTCTCTAACGCATATAAATAGTGAAAAATTACATCTCTGTGTCCATCTTTTATTATTTTTTCATCCTTCTCATCGTCTAAGTATTCTTTCAGCTTCGTTGTAAATTCAAATCGAAAATCCACTTTTTTCACGCTCCCTCTTTGTATTTCATATTAAATAAATATATTGAAATAATTTTACCATATTGTAATACAAGTTCCTATTAAAAGTAAAAACCGTTTTGGAAAATCACTATTATTTCCGATGCCCTTTTAAAATATAAGCATAAATTCAATATGAATTAATGCGTCATTATATCTATTTAAACATATTTTTTCCATATTTTGAAACATTAGTATGAAATATTATATATCAATGAAAGGTTTTTAATTCATTGATATATATAGTCAGTGTTTTCTTTACTATTCCGATATACTTAAGCTATATTTTCTAATTATTGATTACATTACGGAAGGAATGTAACTCTCTTCTATCGAATTTTTATATAACAAAAATGATTAGGTGGTGCTTTACTATGAAATTAGCTGTCATTGGTGGCGGTGATTTACAAGATTCAAATCACTTGCCTATTAATGAACGCCTTATAGAATTAACAAATAAACAGTACCCAAAAATATTGTTTATTCCAACGGCTAGTCATGATGATGAAAGCTATATAAAATTATTTTTAGACACGTTTGAAAAACAATTACATTGTGAAGTACAAATTTTACGTACTACAACAGATTCACCTTCTAAGTATGAAATAGACGAGATGATTCATTCAGCCGATTTAATTTATCTAGGTGGCGGGAACTATATTCACATGCTTACGCAATGGAAAGAACATAGACTCGATGAAAAATTATTATTGGCTCTGCAACAAGGAACACTTATTGCTGGTTATAGCGCTGGTGCTATGTGTTGGTTCACGTCTAGTATCCGATCAGATTATGAAGGTGCTGGTTATATAGAGAGTAACGGATGGGGGATTGTTAATAAAAGATTTTGTCCACATTATAATCAATTAAACAGAATGAACGCCTTCCATTCCTTTTTACAAAATCATCAAGGGAATATAGAAGGAATTGCACTGGAGGATAATTGCGCTTTATATATTACAGAGGAATCCTTTGAGATTATCGGTGAACCGGAAAAAGCGTGGGAGTTTTATATGAGTGATAAAACACTCATTAGACAACATTTTGATATAACTTTAAAAAGCTATTTGTAAACCTGCACTTACGAAAAAATGTCCCTAAGTCTAATAACTTAGGGACATTTTTCTATTTAACTAACTAATCGTGTAATTCGTTTCTTTTGCCATGAAAGCTTATAATATGCATACTGTAATATTAAGCTGACAATAAATGCTGCTGGATACCCGATCCAGATGCCTTCTATTCCAAGACTTGTATGGTAAGAAAGATAATATGCTACGGGTACTTCTACAAGCCAAATTGAAACAACTCCAATAACAGTTGGCCAAAGTACTGTACCGCTCGCTCGCATTGTCGCACTAATAATTTGTGCATGACCGAAAATTAAATAACTCCATAACGTAATCATAACTAAGCTATGAGCAATTTCAATTGTAGTTTGACTCGTTAAAAATAGTGATAAAATATCTCTTGAGAATAAGTAAATAAGAGATATTAACACACCACCGATGACGTAGTTCATAATAATTCCGGCCTTCACAACTTTCTGCAATCGATCAAATTGATTCGCCCCAATTGATTGTGCTGCAAAAATAGAAACTGTAATACCAAGGCTAACTGCTGGCATTTGTACATAACTTGCAACTTGATTCACAACGCCGTAAGCAGCTGTTGCATCCGATCCGTAACGATTTACAAATGCGATTACCGCAATTTCAGATAATGAAACTAATATCATATTAATACTCGCTGGAATACCGAGCCTTAACAATAACTTTAATAACTCCCCATCCATTCGAAGATATTTTCTAACCGTTCCATCTAGTTGTAATGGGTGATTTTTCTTCTTTAAATACACGAGCATGACAATAAACGTAATAACTGTGGATATAACAGAGGCATAGGCTGCTCCATACACATCTAATTTCGGAGCTCCTAACCATCCAAAAATAAGAATCGGTAATAAGATCATATTTAGCGCTGTACTTACAATTAAAAAGTAAAATGGCGTTTTAGAATCTCCTGTACCTCTCATAAATGTTGTGTATGCGAAATATAAAAATAATACTGGCATCGATATAAATAAAATCCGTGCATAATGTACACTTATTTCAATAATATTTTCTGGCGTTCCCATTAGACGCATAATATCCATCGCAAAAATACTGCCTATTATCGCTAACACAACTCCAATAATAAAGGTAAATGTCAACGTCGTACCAACGATAGCTTTTAAACGATCTTCGTTTTTAGCACCAAACGCCTGACCAATTAAAATAGAACTACCCGAACCTATTCCAATTACGAATGAAACAAGTAAAAAGAACAAAGGAAAAAATGCTGATATAGCCGCTAAATCATTAACTCCAAGCCATCTTCCTACTACTACCATACCAAATAATTGTCCAACTGATTGTAGTACATTACTTAATAATAACGGTACTAAAAACATCGACATCGATTTCCAAATCGGTTTACTCTCACTTTCCAACTTATGCGACTCCGCACCTTCTTTATTGTTATCTGCAGGTGGTTTCAAATTTCATTTCTCCTTTTATTAAAAATCTTTTTTCAATATCTATCTCTTTGTATAGTTGTTATTATACTGTGCTTCTATTCATTTTCTTTTCGCATGATTATAACTTCACCCAATATTGACTTCCATCGGCTGTTCGATCTAAAAATCCATATTCGATTAAATATCTTCTTAAAGTTACGAAATCAGGGTATACATTTTCTATCACTGTATTTACTTCTTTTTCAGTATACTTTTTATTACTATCAAACTTCTTTACTAAATGACGTAATATAATTAATTTACGCTTTTGTTTTTTCGGAAATTTAGAAAGAGGTCCATCTAATCCTTCTGTAAAATGAGCTTTTAATACTTCATCATTTTCTTCTTCCGTAATATTGTATCGATCATCCACCATCGTTGCTGTTCTATGAATTGGTACAAATTTCGTTTGTACTTTTGATTTTTCTTCTGATAATTCCATTAGCGCTAAAAATACTTTTGCTTGCTTCATTTTCTCTCGCAGTGTAAATCGATGATTACGAATTGTTGATGTACTTCCGCCATCCATCTCTTTTACTATTTCTTTATCATTCAGTCCCATATGGAAAAATTGAACCATTTTCTTTTGTAAATCTGTTAAACCAGTAAATTTCTTATCCATATTTAATAAATAATCAAACATAGACGTATGCTCATTTTGAATATGCAATTGGACGAATTTCTCTGCTTCATACAAAACTTGGTTATCTTGATAAATAACACCTTTAATAAATCTTTCACCACAAGCTAAGCAAATGTACTCCTCTTTTTCTTCATCAAACACATACCCTTTCTTTAATTCCTCTATTGACGCATCCCAAAACTGCTCCGAAATATCAATCACACTAAACACTCCTTCAAAATGTTTATTTAAAAACCAAACGAATTACTATAACGTTTATTATCACTTCATCATCTTATCACAACACAAATAAACATTTCAATGTTTCGTTTACCCATTTTATAAACTTTTATAAAAACATCTATCGAAAGGGTTTAATACAACGAAAAGCGAATGTGTTTATACAAATTCATTTTATATGATGTGGAATAGAACATGAATATTCTTCAAGACCCTTGGTTTATCGTTAAGCAAATTGCACGGAATACTTATGCGATTAGTAAATATGGAACCGGTATTCACTCATTCCAAAACTTCAGTATTCAATTTTAACTACAAAAAAGATGTTTCCGTATAAGAAAACACCTTTTACTTTTTATCCCGCATTAATGGGCAGTAAGACCCCCACTGATTAAAGTTTCACTTTATATATTCTATTTACAGTCTCTACTAAAACCTTACTTGCTTGTACAAATACATGCTTTCGGTTTCTATCTTCAACAAATTTATTAGCGCAACTACTCATAATCATCATACAACCAATTATGACTAACGCTATCTTTCTATTCTTGTAAGTCACTTCATGTCACTCCACTATTACAAAACTTCTTTTGAATTTATCCCATCAAGAAATTTTACATGAATAATAAAACGTGCGAATATGCAATTCTGCATATTCACACGTTTTATCACAATGTTATGATTTAATTTAGTTAAAGAACAAGTATACCGAGGTGACTAACTTGAAGTTTAAAGCGAAAAAAAATCCATTCCACGTCATTTTCATTACATTATTTATAATTATTTTTTTCGTTTCGTTATTCTTCCAAAATGAACATTCTATTTTTTTCACTCTCATGATGCTATTAAATGTCGTGAATCTTTCTTCATTCTATTTTTCTCACTACAATATAACTGCATCATCTCTTATTGTAAAACACGGTTTCATATTTCATACTGAAATTCCATTTGAAGACATTCGTCACGTTAAATACTCCGGTAAAAAACTTCATTCAAAAAAATGGACTAGACAGCAATTAGAAATCCATTACAATTTATTTGACTCAGTAACAGTTTTTGTACCCCAAGAAGAAGAAAAGTTCATTTCACTCTTAAAAGAGAACTGCCCACAGATGAAAGTAATGAATACGCCTGCTAACAAATAATATTTTTTGAAGCTTGCAGTATTGCAAGTAGATGAAACATAAAAATGAACATCAAAAAAGCCAAGATTCTATACTAAGAACCTTGGCTTTTTCTATTACTCTTTTGGAGCAATCATTTTCTTTGGATCTACAATTTCATCAAATTGCTCTTCTGTTAGTAGTCCAGATTGCAATGCTGCTTCTTTTAAAGTTAATCCTTCTTTATGAGCATGCTTCGCAATTTTCGCTGCATTTTCATATCCGATATGTGGGTTTAGCGCTGTTACAAGCATTAGTGAACGATTCACATTTTCATTAATTACTTCTTCATCTGCTTCAATACCAACTGCACAATTGTCATTAAACGAAACAATTGCATCCGCTAATAAGTGAGCTGATTGTAAGAAGTTATAAGCAATAACAGGTTTAAATACGTTTAACTCAAAGTTACCTTGGCTCGCAGCAAATCCGATTGTTGCATCATTCCCCATCACTTGCGCTACAACCATCGTTAATGCTTCACTTTGCGTTGGATTTACTTTACCTGGCATAATAGAGCTTCCTGGTTCATTTGCTGGAATAATAATTTCTCCAAGACCACTACGTGGACCACTTGCAAGCCAACGTACATCGTTAGCAATCTTCATTAGATCCGCAGCTAATGCTTTTAATGCGCCGTGAGTATATACAACTTCATCATGGCTCGTTAATGCATGGAACTTATTTGGTGCAGAAACAAATTGTTTACCTGTAAATTGACTAATTTCCTCTGATACCATCTCACCAAATTTAGGATGAGCATTAATACCTGTTCCAACCGCAGTTCCACCAATTGCTAACTCTTTCATATATGTATTGCTCTCTGCAATCATACGCTCTGTTTTCTCAAGCATACGGTGCCATCCGCTAATTTCTTGCCCTAAAGTTAACGGCGTTGCATCTTGTAAATGTGTACGACCAATTTTTATAATATGTTCAAATGCAGTTACTTTTTCTGCTAAAGTTTCTTTTAATTTCGTAATTGCTGGTAATACGTGATTTTCTACTGCGATTACACAAGCTACATGAAGCGCCGTTGGAAATGTATCATTTGAACTTTGTGACATGTTCACATCATCATTCGGATGAATATGTACGTCAGATCCCTTCTCTTTCAAAATTTGATTCCCACGATTTGCAATTACTTCATTCACATTCATGTTTGACTGTGTACCACTACCTGTTTGCCATACGACAAGCGGAAAATGTTCATTCCATTTCCCTGCAATCACTTCATCAGCAGCTTCTACAATCGCTTCTGCTTTTTCTTCTGATAGCTTTCCTAATTTTTGATTGCTAAGCGCTGCACTCTTCTTTAAAATTGCAAATGCTTTTACAATTTCAAGCGGCATTTGCTCTGTTCCAATTGGAAAGTTTTCTTTACTACGCTGTGTTTGTGCTGCCCATAATTTATCAGCTGGAACTTTTATTTCTCCTATTGTATCTCTTTCAATTCTGTACTCCATGTTTTCATCCCCTTGAAAATATAATACCTACATCTCTTATAATAACAGACTTTCTCTTAAATGATAAGAATTCTCAATCTTATATATAGATATTCTATATTTATTTTTAAAAATTTCTCTTGACCTAAACTTAAGTTTAGGCTATATCCTTTTCCTTGTAACCTACTATAACACTACTGGAGGAATTCAATATGAAAAAATATGCTTTCATAACAGGTGGGAATAAAGGAATTGGATATGAACTTGTTCGTCAATTAGCAGAAAAAGATTATCACGTATTTTTAGGTGCTCGTAATGAACAACTTGGACAACAAGCCGTAGAATCTTTAAATGTTTCAAACGTTTCCTATATTCAAGTAGATATTTCAAATGCACAATCCATTCAAGAAGCAACAAAGAAAATTTACGAAACGACTGACCACTTACATTTATTAATTAATAACGCAGGCATAGCGCTAGACTTCAATACGCTACCTAGTGAATTAAATATTGAAACTTTACGCCAAGGATTTGAAGTTAACTTTTTTGGAACTTTCCAAATGATGCAAGCCTTTTTACCATTATTAAAGAAATCAAGCAACAGTAAAATCATAAATGTAACAACTGACATGGCCTCACTAACAATGTTTGCTAATGGTGAAACACATCCAATTAATACACTAGGATATAATTCTTCCAAAACAGCTATTAATGCTTTAACGTTAGCTTTTAGTAAAGAACTTGGTACTAACGGACCAGAAGTTTTTGGGGTAACTCCTGGTTTTACAACTACGGATCTTAATGGAAATTCCCCTGGTGGCCATACAACCACTGAAAGTGCTAAAATTATTATTAAATATGCATTAAGTGAAACAAATTATAATGGTAAAATACTAAATAAAGATGGCATTATACCTTGGTAATAAAAGGATGAATGATATGTATTATACAATTGGGCAAGTCGCCAAAATGCAACACTTAACTATTTCTCAAATACGTTATTACGATAAACAAGGACTGTTCCCTTTTCTTCAAAGAAATGAAAAAGGAGATCGAGTTTTTGATGAAGAAGCACTGAAATATTTAGAGATGATTTTGTGTTTAAAAAACACTGGTATGCCAATTCAAAAAATAAAACAATTTATCGACTGGTCTATGGAAGGAGAATCTACCATCCTTCAAAGGTTAGAATTAATGAAACAACAGGAGACCAATGTCTTACAGCTCATTCAAGACACTGAAAAAAACTTAAAAAAGATACAACAAAAAATTGCTAAATATGAGAATGAAATAACTTCAGAAAATGCTATTAAAAAATAAAAATCACCTTCTACATATTGTAGAAGGTGATTTTTATTTTATGATGCTTGCTTTCCTTTATCTGCATCATCTACATACCAGATGAATTTGCCTGTATATCCATAAATAACTGCTAAAATTAACGATACGAAGCTTAACCACATAAACGGAACGTATGAGAACGTTGCTACACCTAAAATACCAGCCATAAAAATACCATTATCAGACCATGGAACCATACCTGAAGTTAATGTTCCACCTACTTCTGAGTTACGTGCTAATACACGACGGTCTATTTTTAATTTATCATAGCTATCTTCCATAATTTTTGGTGTTAAAATTAGTGATACATACATCGCACAACCAAATATATTAGCTAAGAATGCCACGATTAATGTAGACAATGTTACATTACCTGCAGAATTTAATTTCTTCTCGAATTTTGATACGATTACTTTTAAAACACCTAGTTTTTCAAGTAATCCACCAAATCCTAAACCGAAAATAATAACGGCTACTGAGCCAAGCATGCCGTTAATTCCACCACGGTTTAATAACTTGTCAACAAACTCAACACCAGATTGAATTGAGAATCCGTTATAAGCTGTTCCAATCGCCTCTCCAAAGTTCATCCCTTGGAAAAGAGTTGCCCAAATTGCACCAATTAAAGCTCCCATTGCAATTGTTGGCATAGACGGTTTCTTCATCGCTAATAGAACGATAACAATGACCGCCGGAACAAGCATCCATATTTTAATATCAAATTGCTTTAATAAAGCTTCTTTTAAAAATTCTACTCGATTCAAATCTACATTATCGCCGCCATACATCCAACCAGCTACAGTAAACATAATACTAGTAATAATATAAGCCGGAACATCTAATACGAGCATAGCTCGAACGTGAGCAATAACATCTACTTTCGCCATAGAAGCTGCAAGAACTGTGCTATCAGAAAGTGGTGATAATTTGTCGCCGAAATAAGCTCCTGAAAGAACTGCACCAGCAACAAGCGGAAGTGGTAAACCAAGTCCTTCACCAATCGCCATCATAGCAATACCTGCTGTTCCCACTGTTCCCCAAGACGTTCCTGTTGCGATAGAAGTTATAGAACAAATAATTAATGTTGCTAATAGGAATATGCTAGGGTGAATAAATTCTAATCCATAATAGATTAATGTTGGTACTACCCCACCAGCAATCCACGTTCCAATTAAAGCACCTACTGCAACTAAAATCAGTATTGCTTCTAATCCGTTAGAAATCCCTTTCGTAATTGCATCTTGCAATTCTTGATAACGAAATCCTAATCTTAATCCAAGCGCAATTACTAAAAACCATGAAATAAATAGCGCTAATTGAATTGGGAGATCAAAAATCGTTTGGAAGGAAAAGACAACAGCAAGAAATAGTAATAAAAGAACTATGATTTCTAGCATCGATGGTAATCTTACACTTTTCATTTTTTTCTCTCCTTACAAGTCGATAACATGACGTATGTCGTCTTACATGTATGTAATATACAATTAGCGAAGACAAAACAAAATTTTCATATTATTTCGATTTATTTTTCCAGTATAATATATTCACAACCCTTTCTATTGTAAAAGTAGATTACGTTTTTCGCAATGAAAAATATAAAAAATGTTGTATTTTTATTTATCCCGATATTTTCGGTCAATAAGACCCTTGTATCAAAATTTAGTAAGTGCAAAGTACCTAGTTAAGAAATTAACTACTGTAAAATCCCGGATTGATATGAACGTATTAAAGCTTCACTTTATTTACAAGGAACAATCCCATACTAACTTTTTTAATATTTGCTGCAACAAAACTTTTTACAACTATCTTAACTTTTTAATTCACACCATTATTTTCTACGCAAAAAATAGGGCACACATCATTAAAATGATGCATGCCCTACCTTTATTTATACATATTTTGTATTTCTTCTTTATTTTTAAGTATTTCCTCAAACTTATCACTACAACCCTTCGGAAATAACACTCCCAGTCCATATGAATGTGCAAATTGAAAATGAGGGTACTTCGCTTTTACCTCATCCCAAAACTTATATACGCCGAAATCACCACTTCTAACTTCAATATCATGAAATAATACAATACCGTTTTTCGCGACTTTCGGTAGCCAAGTGTTATAATCGTGAGAAACAGCTTCATACGTATGATAGCCATCAATATGCAAAAGATTTATCGTTTCATCTTGAAACCGGTCTACAGCATCATCAAAAGTAGATCGAATTAAATTTCCTATATTAAGGTAGTTATCACTCACTACTTTTTCTACTATTTGAAAAACCCCTTCTCCATATGGACCTGTATGCCCATCTCCAGCCCAAGTATCTACTGCAAAGCATTTAGTCGATAACCCTCCATCTTTTACTCCCTGACAAAAACTGAAGAAAGAAGCACCTAGATGTGTACCTAACTCAACTAAAGTTTCTGGTTTTTCAAATCGTACTAAGTCATATGCAAAATCTAAATGTCCACTCCACGCAGATTGTGACCGAATAATAGGACTAAATGTTTCAAATTCAAATGATGGTTTATGAGTAACCCAGTTCATCGCATAACTCCTTCTGCACATATTTTTAACAAACCAAATTACTCTTATCTTTATTTTTTTATCGCCTTGATTATGATTCTATTTCATGAAAATATGAAGAATTTATTCTTTTCTATTGCGGTAAAGCATCATATACATATGGGTCAGTTGGCTTATTAATTTTCTCGATTTTGTTTACTTTTACAAGTGGAAAGACTGTTCCTTTATATGTCGTTTCATCTAATAATCCTGTTATTTTCACCCATGTTTCTTCTGATATTTTTTCAACATTTTGCCCGGTAACAATCATCCCCCAGACTGATGCATCCGCAATACAACAAGTTATGCCATATCGAGCCACTACTGCTTTATTACCCGTCACATCCTTATCCTTATATATAAACCCTAAGAATGTAATTTCTTTCCCTTTAAACCAATTAACATTTTGACCAATTACATTCATTGTTTGAACATAGTCCTTATCCTTTACTTGTAGTTTACTCTGTCCTAACATACTTTTTACTACTTGCTCTTCCGTTTTATAAGTCGTTGATAAATTTGATGTTTCTTCTGGATCAACGGATACTTCTCGCCCATCAAAATTAACCTGTTCCCCCTCTTTTTCATTCCTTTCCAGACTTCTCGCCTGTACACTTTGATTCATACCCCTTTTTCCTGCTAAACTTCCATCAATTGTTACACTTCCAAAGAGAAAAGCACTAACTATCGGAACAACAAATAAAACATATACAAAGAAACTTTTTATCCCTGATTTTGATGTTGTATGATGTTTACAACAATTACAATCATGCTGTTTCTCTCTTCCATCTCCCCAAACTTGTACAGTACCAAAAATTAAAATCACTACAAAAGCTATATACGTAAATTTAATCATTTTTGGAGCGATAAAATTATAAATATTCCCTGTTACAAGTAGTTTAAATAAGAGCATTGCTAAACCAATTAAAATAATGCCACGAATATAGCGATGATATGCCTTCTGCTCCTCTTTCTCCATTCTTTCTCACCTCCTATAACATTATGATTTGCATGATGGTATACACAGATACAATCACAATTCCTATCAAAAAGAATACAAATCTCTTTTGAAAATATGCAAATAGCATTAACGTATTTTTCATATCAAGCATAGGCCCAAACACAAGAAATGCGAGAAGTGCCTTTACTGAGAAAACATGTCCAAAAGATGCCGCTATAAAAGCATCTGCTGCAGAGCAAATTGATAAAACATAACCAAATCCCATCATAATAAAGGGGGCAATTACTTCGTTATGTGCTATTGTATCCAGTACATTCCGATCAAAAAACGTTTGAAATACACTTGCTAAAAAAGCACCAATCAATAAATACTTACCAGTATCAAAAAACTCATCTACAATATGATTCATAACATCTTTCCAACTCTTTTTTCTGCTTGTTTGAACTGAAACCTCTACATCTTTTAAAACATTTCTTTCGCGATAGCAATAATACACAATTAGACCTATGAATAGAGCAACTAAAATTGTTATCCCAAAGCGTGCATATACTACATAATCATTTTTTGGAAACGCATATACAGTAGATAAAAGAACAACTGGATTCATAATGGGTGCACTCAGTAAAATAACAATACCTACATGAAGTGGTAACCCCTTTTGAATGAGCCTTCTTACAATTGGTATAATGACACATTCACACATTGGAAAAAGAACTCCCACAAATACTGCCGGAATCATTGCAACAATCGGAGATTTCGGCATTACTTTTTGAATCATATCTTCCGTCACAAACACTTGAATAAATGAAGAAACAATTACCCCTAATAAAATAAAGGGTATTGCTTCAAAAATGATACTTAAAAATACTGTATTCACATTCAACCATTCCTGTGGCATATTTTTGTGCAAATTTGCTAGACTTGTAAAATCTACAAAAAATAATAAAAAGAGAAACATAGCGATAAGAGCTATGCCTATTAATTCTTTTGAAACTCTATTAAAGACCAAGCTTCTCGCCTCCATTTTATTTATATGTAAACATGTGCTTGTCCAAATGCTTCATACTACAGCACAAATTTTATAGTCTATTTCTATTCTTAAATCGTAATCATTATGATTTATTCTTGCTTTTTCTTTCCCCATCGTTTAACATAAAACGTAATCATTACGATTTGAAGGAGAGATCATTTCATGAAAAAAGTACCTATCACTGTATTAAGTGGTTTTTTAGGATCTGGAAAAACTACCTTACTACATCACATTTTGACTAATAAGAATAACTTAAAAGTAGCTGTCATCGTTAATGATATGAGCGAAGTAAACATTGATGCATCTCTTATAAAAAAGGGTGGTTTTTCACGTACGGAGGAAAAACTAGTAGAAATTCAAAATGGCTGTATTTGTTGTACACTACGAGAAGATTTAATGATAGAAGTGAATCGTCTTGTTGAAAATGGTGATATTGACTATATTATTATTGAATCTTCTGGTATAAGTGAGCCTATTCCAGTTGCTCAAACGTTTACTTATACAGACGAAGTTCTTAACATTGATTTAACGAAAAATTGTCGCCTCGATACGATGGTTACAGTTGTAGATGCAAATAGATTTTGGGATGATTTTGCAGACGGAGAAAGTTTATTAGACCGAAAACAAGCAATCGATGAGAATGATACCCGGGAAGTTATTGATTTATTAATAGATCAAATTGAGTTTGCAAACGTAATTATTCTTAATAAAATAGATTTGCTAGAAAAAGAAGATGTGATAGAGCTTCATCATTTACTAAAAAAATTAAATCCTAATGCAAAAATTCTTGAAGCTTCGTTTAGCAAAGTACCATTACAAGAAATTTTAAACACAAATCTATTTAATTATGAAGACGCTAGTCAATCGGCCGGCTGGATACAAGAATTAAATAGTGAACACCATACACCGGAAACGGAAGAATACGGTATCAATTCCTTTGTTTACCGTCGCAAATATCCTTTCCATCCCGAGCGCCTTATGAATTGGCTAGAAAAATGGCCTTTAGATGTTGTAAGAGCGAAAGGATTCTTCTGGCTTGCATCTCGTAATAATATGATAGGACTTCTATCTCAAGCAGGTTCCTCTATTACAATTCAAGGAGCCGGTGAATGGATAGCCGCATTACCTGAAACTGAAAGAAATCAAATGATTGCAGAAGAACCAGAAGTATTGAAAAACTGGGATAAACAATATGGAGATCGAATAACTGAGCTCGTATTTATCGGTATTGATATGAATCGTTCTGTGATTGAACAATCATTAGATGATTGTCTATTAACAGAAAAGGAAATGGAACAAAAGTGGAATACATTTATTGATCCTATTCCGGCTTTTACTTATACTTCATAATAATTAATAAAAGGCTTCAGTAGAATGAAGCCTTTTTACTTTATAGTACTCTTATTTAATAAGTTTGCTTTAATTATAAATACAACTGTACCTAAAACAATTAATATAGCATATATGATACCAACTACATCACCTATTTTTTCTAAGCCAAGCGGTAATATTATAGTAGCAACTCCAACTATATAAGAAAATGCTCCTGAAAGCTTCGCTAATTTATTTTTATCTCCAACAAACGTTTCTTCTTGATACCCTGCTAGCAAAAACAACCTCTTTTTCACATGTATTTGATACCCTAAAAAAATGATAAGTAACCCTACAAATAAACAAACTAAAAATCCTGCTAACATATCCTTCCCCCTCCTCTACAATATTTTACTATACATAAAAAATTTTTTAGTTAGAAATTTCAGTTTATTGATAAGTCATTCTGTGATATATTGCATATTGTATTCAATTTGTATTTTTAGAAAGGAGAATTTTAGATCATATGGATTCAAATCGATTAAAAGGAATTATAATGGTCATAATCGGTGCTTGTTTATGGGGCTTGTCTGGTACAGCTGCACAACAACTTTTTCAATATGACAATGTTTCAACAGAATGGTTAGTTACGATCCGTTTACTTATATCTGGAATTATTTTGCTCATGATTTCCTCATTCGGAACGAGACAAAAAGAGATATTTGGTATTTGGAAGCAAAAATCTGATGCTATTAAAATGATTTTGTTTGGTCTATTCGGTATGCTTGCTGTACAGTATACGTATTTCGCTTCAATTAAAGAAGGAAATGCTGCCGTGGCAACATTATTACAATATTTAGCTCCTATATTCATCACTGTATACTTGCTTTTCAAATGGAATGTTCGTCCATCAAAAATTGATTTCATTTCAATTACTCTTTCATTAGTAGGCACTTTTCTCTTACTAACAAACGGGTCTGTTCATAACTTGGCTGTTTCTACACCAGCTATTATTTGGGGTATTTTATCTGGATTATCTCTCGCTTTTTATAGTTTATATTCAAAGGAATTGTTAGAAAAATGGTCTTCCTCTGTTATCGTTGGATGGGGCATGATTATTGGGGGTATTGGTGTAACGATTGTGCACTTTATTTCTACAAACGAATTCATTTTATTATCAACTATGAAATATGTAAAAATAAGTACCCTACCGCTCATCACATTTGTCGTCATTTTCGGGACACTTATTGCCTTTTATTTATACTTAGACAGCATACGATACCTGACTCCGAAAGAAACAACATTATTTGGTTGCACAGAACCACTCGCAGCTATTATTTCTTCTGTACTTATATTGCACGTGCCATTTCAATCTTTTCAGTTATTAGGCGCTTTTTGTGTCATTGTAATGGTGCTCATCTTAAGCCAAAAGCCGGATGAAGGGAAACAAAAATTAAAACTTGTTCATGCAAAAAAGGAAAATATACAATGAAAGGATTGAATTCACTATGCCTGTCCCTCAAAATTATAAAAAACCAGGAAGAATTTCAGCAAAATCACTCGTTTTAAATCAACTACAAAATTGGATTATTGAAGGTGTACTAAAGCCCAATGAAAAAATTAATGATGGGGAATTGGCTGAGGCACTAGGAGTAAGCAGAACACCTGTAAGAGAAGCACTTCAAATATTAGAGCTTTCTGGATTAGTGGAAATGGTACCAGGGCAAAAAACGAAAATTGCTCCTATTAATTTAGAAGACGTATCTATCATTTATGAAACGATGGCTGGTCTTCACTCTATTATAGGAAAGCAAGCTCTTCAAAACATTACAGACGCTGATATTCAACTACTTTCTGAAATAAATAATCATTTTCAGCACTCTATAGAGAAAAAAAATGCAAAACAAGCTTTAGAATTAGATATACAATTCCACAATACAATTTCTTCTATTGCTAAAAACCAATATATTGAACCCTTTCTAGAAAATATGCAACTTCACGTTTTACGTCTTGAATATTTGTTTTTCCAAAACTTTGTTCCAGCAAGTCAATCTATTGAAGAACATCACTCTATCATTCAAGCATTACAAAAGCAGGACGAAAAACAAATGGAACAAATAATGACTCAAAACTGGCTCCGTCCCATGAAAGAAATACAAAAAATAATTTCTACGAAATAAAAAGAGATCTGGTTACACAAAATCGTAACCAGATCTCCTTTTACTAATCTATATAGTTATGCCTGAATATTTGCATAATCTTCCATATCTTCGTACTCTTTTTCCAATTCCTCTAAAGACAGCTCGTATAATTGTCGGTCGCGAATCTTAAACACACCTGCTCCAATTAACTCATCAATTAAATGCCTCTTACGATTTTCAACAGCAAAACGGAGTTGACTACTCATCTTTTAAAAAACTCCTTTCTACGATCATTGAAAATGATAATCTTTATCAATTACCACTTTTGATTATAAAAGATGACTCTTTATAAGTAAAGTAATTTCATGAAATATTTACCTTACAAAGTATTTGTGGCCACATTATATATATGTATGCCGTGCGAAAAATGTTATGACACTTTTTCTTTCATACTTTGCAAGTTGTCTCATCGTGATGAAATTCACCATCTATTTCTACTTGAATGGTGACATGTTCTACATGAAACTTCTCCTTTAATACATCCGTAGCCTCTTTTAATACACTTTGCGTTTCATTACCTTTAATAATTAAGTGGCAAGTTAATACTTGAAAATCCGATGTGACAGACCATATGTGCAAATCATGAACTTCTTTTACAATCGGAATATTTAATAATGTACTTTTTACCTCTTCAACATTTATGTGCTGTGGTGCACCTTCCATTAATATATGAACCGTATCACGTGTTACACACCATCCACTAATAATGACTAAAATAGACACAAGAATACTAGCAATCGCATCTGCAGCAGTCCATCCGAAAAATTTAATAAGTAACGCAGCAATAATCGCTCCGACGGAACCCAATAGATCGCCTAGTACGTGCAGAAAAGCACTTCTTAAATTCAAATTCCCTTTCACATCTCCGCCTCTCATTAATATCCAGGCTGATAAAATATTAATAAGCAGTCCAAGGACTGCAATAATGAGCATCCCATTACTAGCAATCTCAACTGGTTCTTTAAAACGACGGATTGCTTCAATAAAAATGTATACCGAAATGACAATAAGAACGACACCGTTACATAATGCTGCTAACATTTCGACTCGCTTATATCCATATGTTTTCACAGTTGTTGCTGTTTTTTCTCCGAGCTTAAACGCAAGTAAACTTAAAGCTAAAGATACTGCATCACTTAGCATATGCCCCGCGTCAGATAGTAGTGCTAAGCTATTTGTTACAAATCCACCAACAACTTCTGCAATCATAAAACTTGTTGTTAGTAGGAAGGCAATTAGTAACGCCTTTTTATTTTTTGAATGACCATGATCATGCGAATGTCCCATACTTATACTCCTTTAAGTACAATATCTGTATGTTAGTATGAAACAAACTCCCCATCTTTATCCCGAATTGACCGATTGTAAACGCCCGCTTCCTCTGTATACACACTTCGCTACTTTTTAAACAATCCCTTTTTCTCAAATAAAACAAGACTACTTCTTTTTTATTTTCATATTGTTTACTAATGAAAGAATTTTTAAGGAGGTTACTTAAATGAAACGTTTATTTCTCTGTATGGAACGTGAACTTGTTGTAGTGAAAGAACAATATGATAACTATGAAACGACTTACCACTTACAAAATATGCAACCTACCTGTATCGCTGTTGATCCGCTCCACCCAAACCGTGTATATTGCGGAACATTTGGACGAGGTTTATGGTTAAGCGATGATGGTGGGGATTCTTGGCGACCAATTGGGGATTCCTATCGTTACTTTGATTTTCCTAAAGAAGATGGTATTTTGCACTCCTCTATCACTTCCATAACAATAAGCTCAAATGAACAAGTGAACGGATATGGGGTCGTTTATGTCGGCACAGAACCGAGCGCTTTATTTCGCTCTGAAAATGGTGGTGAAACGTGGACTGAACTTAAAAATATGAAATCATTATTATCTTCTTATACGTGGGCATTTCCGCCTAGACCTTTTACCCATCACGTACGCTGGATTACAGTTGACCCAAACAACCCTAATACAATACACGTTTCAATCGAAGCTGGTGCTGTTATTCAAAGTAATGATAAAGGGCATACATGGATTGATAAAAAATTCGGTGCTCCTATCGATGCTCATCAATTACTTATGCACCCTGAAGCACCAAATCGTCTTTATGCATCATGTGGTGACGGATTTATGGGCGGACCTGATCGTGCTTATCTTGAAAGTTATAACAATGGAAACAGCTGGATCTCATGTAGTGAAGGACTTGAACATCATTATTTATACAGCATGGCAATTGATCCAGCTGATTGTAATACGATTCTAGTTTCTGCCGCGCCAAGTGCTGATCTCGCTCATCACCGTATCCCTTATGAATCTTATATTTATCGAAAAACGAAAGATACTCCTTTCCAGCAAGTACAACAAGGACTACCATCTGCAATCGGTACAGTCATTTCGATGTTTGCGACAAACAAGGCTGAACCACATACGTTTTACACGTTAAATAACAATGGCGTCTTTCAATCCAATGATAGCGGCGAATCGTGGGAACAACTAAATATTCCGTGGAAAGATGAATATAAAACGCAGCATCCGCATGCATTGCTCGTTACTAGTTCTTAACGAAAAAGAGACTGCCTAAATGTTTTTAGGCAGTCTCTCTTTTATTTCTTTAAATCAATGACAATATCATCTAACACAATATCTTTACTCTTCGCTTCTTTTTTCGGCACTTCTATTTTCTTCTCTTTCCCATTCACATACTCTACTCCACCATGATTTTCAGGTGTATGTACTCGCAAGTGCACGCGAGGTGTAACGATAAGCTTTGTTGCATTTTCGTTTAGTTTTTGGAAGGTGGCACTCCAACTACTTTTATGTGGCTCTGCTACTGTACTACTTCCGCCATTTCCTTCACCAGTATAATGATTTCCTAAATCATCTTTTATTTCTAACTCAACATCTGCACTATCCCACATACTTCTTAACGCCTTAGATTCTTCTTGATTGTAAAAAACGATAAAGGACATCGGGGTTACTTCCATTTTGTTTATATTTACTTTTATTAATTCATTTTCAGAACTTCCTTTAAGTTTCACTTCTTTACTGTCCATCGCATTTAAAGAAAGCGCAAAATTCCAGTTCCCTTTAATTGATTGTGTTCCATCTACTGTTTCTATCTTATCTATCTCCCACTTGACATTTGCAGCATCCATTTTTATACCATCAACATCAGTTGCTGTACTCATACCTACGTATTTCTTGTCATCCACTTTTGTAATTTTAGAACTACCAGTCGTACCATTAAATCCGGCAATTTGTAAAAATTCTATTACATTTGGATTTTCTCCTAAATCCTTATCACTTTCAATAGAATATGTTATCGTTACAGTTCTTCCATTAAAAACAGCATCATTGAGTGTAATCTTAATCCCATTACTCTCTCTCGTCATATTCAACTCAGTCGAAAATTCTTTATAATTTTCATATAACCCTGTTCTACCATTATCTAAAAATCGGAATATGTCACCGACAATTGGCAATCCCCCCGCATATGTAGGAAATCCGATACCGAGTGTTGCAACTGATAATCCTACTAAAATAGATACAGCAGCGACACCTTTTTTCCAACTTTTCATCTTTTTCTTCGTACGTATCGATTGTTTTACATTTCGTTTTACTTTTTCTTTTTCAATTTCAGAAGCCTCAATTTCTTCTAGTTCTTTTTCGTCTATATCAATATCATTTAATAGTTCATAAATGTCTTTCATATTGCACTACCTCCAAAACTAATATTCGTAGCATTTTGTTGTAGTTTCTTTTTCCCCCGGTACACTCGATTATCAATTGCTGCCCGAGTTAATCCTAACTTGTCACCTATTTCCTCTGTCTTCATACCAAGTAAATATTTCATAATGAACACCTTTTGATCTAGCGGTTCTAATTGATTAATGAGCTTCAATAATTCTTCCCTATCTTCCATAACGATTAATTCGTCTTCTGCTGATTTTTCTGTACTGATATAAAACTCATCTGAAATGATTTCTACTGTTTTAGTCGATTTTCGGTAATAATCAATTGCTTTAAACTTCGCAATCGCTGCAATCCACTTTTTAAAATCACTCGGCTCTCCATGAAATTTATTTGCGTTATTCCAAATGGAAAGAAATATATCGTTTATACATTCCTCTATGAGTCCAGCATTTTGAATGGGAAGTAGAACTTTATGCGTGATCCCCTTTATGAGTGGTAAGTATGTATCGACAACAAATTCTAACGCGTCTTCTTTTTGCCGCTGTAATCTTTTTATAAAATTTTTCTCATTTGATTTCATGTAGCGATTCCCCTTATTGTTTTGTAAAAGCTTTTACACCCTATATAACGTCTGAGAAAATTTTTTCTCTCATCTTTTTTATTTTTTGTATGTAATGGAATACTTTCCCTTAGCCATTGTCTCACATAACTATGCGTTCAAAGAAAATTTTCTCAAGTCTGTAATTTAATTCATGTAGTACACTATTTATATAGTCATTTTTTAACTTGGTGTACATTTTATTTCATTAATCTACTATTTTAATTTAGGAGATGAGATATGTATGTGTGGAATTACAGGTTGGGTAGATTGGAAAGAAGACCTTTCAAATCAACATGTTATTTTAAAAAAGATGGCAAATAGTATCCAGCATCGTGGTCCGGATGCTGAAGGATTTTGGTTTTCACCTCATGCGGCCTTTGCACACCGGCGTTTAATTGTAATTGATCCAGAAGGCGGGACACAGCCGAAGACATTCCGTGCTGGTGATTATACGTATGCTCTTACTTATAATGGAGAAATTTATAATTTCCGTGAACTTAAAGAGCAGCTTCAAAAATGTGGGCATGCATTTGAAACCCATTCAGATACAGAAGTATTACTACATGCTTATTTAGAATGGAAAGAAGACTGCGTACGACATTTAAACGGAATTTTCGCTTTCGCCTTATGGGATGATCAGAAGCAACAATTGTTTTTAGCACGAGATCATTTAGGTGTAAAACCACTCTTTTTTACAGAAAGAAATGGCAGTATTATTTTCGGCTCTGAAATTAAAGCATTATTAGCGCATCCATCTGTCCCTGCTGAAATTGATGCGGATGGAATAAATGAAGTATTTGGATTAGGCTTATTTCGCACTCCAGGATGTGGCGTCTTTAAACATATTCAAGAAGTACGTGCTGGACATTCTATAACATTTACATGTCATAAAAAAGTAGTTACGAAGTATTGGAATTTAGAAAGTAAGTTCCATACAGACTCTATAGAAGATACATCTTCGCATATTTTATCAATTTTACAAGATACAGTAAAAAGACAATTAATTGCCGATGTTCCTCTCGTTTGTATGTTATCAGGCGGATTAGACTCTAGCGGTATTACTGCACTTGCGGGTAAAGAATTTGCTGCTGAAAATAAAACACTTCATACGTATTCTGTTGACTTTGTAAATAGCGCAAAAGATTTCGAACTGACATTTGCTCGCACTGGTTTAGACGCACCTTGGGTAAAACGCGTTTCTGAACATGTCGGGACAGCGCATCATGATATTATTGTGAATGCTGAAGAATTAGCAAATCAATTATTCGTTCCCCTTCATGCAAAAGATTTACCGAGTGCTGGTGAAATGGAAACTTCACTATATTTACTATTTTGCGAAATGAAAAAAGATGCGACCGTAGCTTTATCCGGCGAATCGGCTGATGAAGTATTCGGTGGATATCCTTGGTTTCATCAAGAAGAACTACTATATGTAGATAAGTTTCCTTGGCTAACAAATTGGAAAAATACATCTCCTCTTCTACTAAATGAGGTAAGTAACCAATGTAATCTAGAAGACTATATTGATACACGATTCCAAGAAGCGATACTTGAAGTACCTACTCTTGAAGGCGAAAGTAAAAAATCCGCGAAACAACGTCAAATGTTTTATTTATTTTTAACACGATTCCTTCCTTTCTTACTTGACCGTAAAGATCGCATGAGTATGGCTGTTGGATTTGAAGTTCGTGTACCGTTTTGTGATTATAGATTAGTTGAATATTTATGGAATGTTCCTTTCAACATAAAAAGTATTGATAATATTGAAAAAGGCATTTTACGTAGAGCACTACAACCAGCTTTACCTGACGATGTACGCAATAGAAGAAAAAGCGCTTATCCAACTTCACAAGATCCACTCTACTTACAAACAATCCGTAATTTAACACTTGATATGTGTAACAATAAAAACAATCCTATTTTCTCACTTATTAACCATTCCATCTTACTTTCAATTGCTAATCAAAGTAATAAAGAGATTAACAATTTTGAGGCAAGAAGTGCCATGGAGTATATGCTACAAGTAAATGAATGGTTGAAAACATATCACATCCATATTGCTTAACAAAAAGGAGTTCAAGGATAAAAACCTTGAACTCCTTTTATATTAATTAGCACATTGTTTATTATCAGTATCAATAGACCATCCAATAATCGTGGCACAGTCTCTACCTTTCCACTGCAGTACATTTGTTAATACGGGCTCAATCTGCAAGCTATTTCCGTCGTGTAATATTTCTACTAAAGATTGATCATCATCAAACCTTCGTTTGTCACACTCTAAAATACCGTCCGTTGCCATTACAATGTGATTCATTCCTTTTTCTAATCCTCTTACACCTGACGTAAAGCAAGGTGTATTTGCTGCAAAAATATTTTTCCTGCCAATATATTCGTAATTCTTCCGTTTATTTAATCGTCCTTTTCCATTTTTCGTTTTCTCAGAATGGAATAAATACGCGAAACAATCACCAACTGATAACCAATATAAAAATTCGCCTTTTCGTAAACAAATTAAGCAAGCGAGTTCCTCATCATCTTGATCACACTTTTTAATAAATAACTCATCTGTAAATAACGCTAATAGGTACATATGTGTATGATGGAAAGCTAAATGTATTGGATATGAGAATAACTCTTTTAGTTTTTCTTTTCTTTCCGAAATCGCTTCTATTATATAATCTATATTTTTTGTTTTGTGATGTGTATCAAAAATCATAACAAATTCAAATTGTAATTCAGGATCCCACCAAGCCAGCACCGCATCTCCTCGTTCATATGCATCACTCTCTTGATTTCCCCCATATACGCCGACTGAAAGAGGACCACATTTTTCAACATGTATTTCATCTACATACATCTGTTCATGACTAATCCATTTGAATGTATTCACAGCTATCATCCTCTCTCTTGCTAAATGTATACCTTTACACATAGATTACCTTATATTTCAATAAAAATAAACTTTTTCAACATTTTTTATCCAAATAAAAGGGTTTTATTTCTGAAATCACGAATATATCTTACTATACGATATAAAAAGGAGATTTATTATTATGTACAACATTAATCAACATTGGGAGAGCATTTATTATCACTTACGATACGAATACGAGGACAACCTTTCCCACCAAGCAATTCGTATTTTACAAATCGTTTCTCGTGAGAAAGATATAACAATTGGAAAAATCGCTACTGAGCTTAGTCTTTCTCATAACACAGCGTCTGAACACATAAAACGCCTTATTCAAAAGGGTTTCATCGTTAAAGAGAGAAATAAAAAAGATGAAAGAGTGGTAAACCTTACATTAACAATTGAAGGAATTGAAGGATTAGAAAAACATACTTTACTAGATAAAGAAAAGATAAAAATATTAGAATCACAGTTATCAACAGAAGAACAACAATTAATTGAAAAAGCATTTTCCTTATTAGCGAAGGAGGCAAAATATGCATTTCCTCGTTAAAATAATCGTTTCGGCACTTATTATCGGCGTTATCACTGAAGTCGCTAAACATTACAGTACGATAGGTGGCTTTATTGCTGCCCTTCCTCTCGTGAGTTTACTTAGTTTATTTTGGATTTCATTCGAAGGCGGAAATAAACAAGAATTGAGTCAATTTGCTTTAGGGGTATTATATGGATTCCCCGCATCAGCACTACTATTATTTATCGTCTATATTGGTTTAAAAAATTCATTTACACTTAGTACATCTGTCCTACTTGGTATAGGTGTTTGGTGTATCGTTTTTGCTTGTCAAAAATTATTTCAAGCTTAGGAGGAATTAACATTCATAAATTTGTAGAAATAATGGGGCAAAATATAGAAGTACATATAAAAGGAGATGGTAAACAAACTGTAGTCATTCAAACCGGAATGACTTGCTCATTTTATGATTGGTTTCCTATTATAGAAAAGCTTTCAGAGCACTTTACAGTCGTTTCATACCATCGCCCAGGTTACGGAAAAAGTGATTTAGGCAATCAGCCGCGTACAATAAGGCAAGTTACAAAAGAGCTACATATGTTACTAAACAAACTAGCTATTCAAGAACCATTTATTCTAATCGGTCATTCCTATGGAGGATTATGTGCACAACATTTTGCGATGTTACATGAAGATAAGCTGCAAGCACTTATTTTAGTTGATTCTACTTCGATGAACTTACACCGTTTAGATGAACTTCATTTACCAATTTCTGATCAAACTGATTCTGATGATGTTTGGTTTCAAAAATATAATATGTATTCAAAAATGGATGTAGACACACTTTATAACGAACTAAAACCTATTCTCACCGATCAATCAAAACAGCAAATTGAATTCTCTACCTCGCCTTCATTATATAAAGCGACAGCTTCTGAACTATCGGAGTGGAAAAACTGTGCTCTCTCACTAAAAGAGCTATGTAAAACATTAGAAATACCATTAATCGTTATCGGTAGAGATCCTCAATATTCTATTACTCAATTGACTAATGGCGGCATGCCTAAAGAGGAAGCAACACAACTTGAAGCAATGTGGCAAGAACTAATTCACGAACAATTACACCTCTCAACTAACAACCAATATATGCTTGCCGAACATGCTAGTCACGGTATAGAAAATGATCGACCAGATATTATTATTGAGGCGATTCATTTCTTACAAATAAAAAAAGGAAGCAACTAAAGCTGCTTCCTTACTTATCTATTCATAATCTTCTTCATCATCGATTTCTTCGTAATATGAACTTCCATTACTTACATATATAGGGCCATTCGCAACATCAATACGTAGTACCCACGCCCATGGCACAGCTAAACGTTTATGTATCGCTCGCCAAAAGCTCATTGATTTTCTTTCGTACTCCTGGAACTCCTGAAGTAACTCTTTGTAGGAGGAACCGTCTAACTGAATATTTGCTTCTAACAAACGAGAATGGGCATAGTACTGTAACTCTAGTTCAGCAGCAATTTCCATTTCTTCTTCCGTTGCCATACCAATAATTGTTCCATCTTCTGGTGCAATTTCATATACGTTTTGAACTTCAATAAGCCCTTCTTTCTCTTTCTCAAACATGTAAACAGCCTCCTTTAACATATATTTTTTATGTTACAAAGTCATACTTCTACAATAACTTCTCTCTTTCCTCTTTTTTTGATAAACTTTTACAAAATATTTAACCGATGACCTGTTTTCTCTATTCTTTCAGCAGAAATGAAACGATTTTTATCAAAATTTAATTGATACACATCAGGCATATGAAGTGTTTTCCAAAACTCTAAATCATATTTCGAATTAAAATAATTCATGAGTAATACCATAATATTTCCATGCGTACCTATTACAATATTCTTACCTTCATATTGTTTTAATATATTTTGCATACATATTACAGCGCGCCTTTGTGCGACATCATTCGATTCTCCGCCTTCGTATGCAAAACTCCAATCTTCCCACACATTCTGCATAGCATCATTAAAATTTGATACCGGCTCTGTGCTCAATAATCTTTCACGCAAATCTTCTTCTGTTTGTATTGATAATTTATATGTATGCGCAATTCCTTGTACAGTTTGGATTGCTCTTTTATACGGGCTAGAAATCACAACATCAATATGTTTATCTTTTAATAAGCGTGTTACATTCTCTGCATCTAAGTACCCTTTTTCAGATAAAGGTCGCTCCCGTTCTTCTTTTGTATAGGTAGAATGGGCATGGCGAACGAAATAGATTGTTGTCATTTATTCATCTCCTTTTTCCGTTTCTACCCAAATTCAATACATTACCATCAAATCCCTTTACCTTTATAATAAGTGCTTTCAAATTTAAATGTTGATTTTCATATTAATAAAAGGGAAACACCCCATATGGTGTTTCCCTCATTTAAAATAGACTACATTCAATTAAATACTTTATCAATTTTATTTCTATCGTATTCTAATATCCAATCATTATATGTATTATAAATATCCCTAATTGTATCAGGAGAGGTAGCTAATACATCACAACCTCTATCATCATAAACGTGAAATATAGTATTCTTGTTAACATTTATAAAATACACCCTATGAAAAATACTCGGTTTTATTCCCATATCTTGATTACAAATTGCTTTTAGCATAGGAATGTATGTAAAGTCAGAGATTTTACATTTCAAAGTATATCTATGTGTTTTATATGCTCCATCTTCATCTTCTTCTGGAAAAACATAAGGGATTGTATTTTTCTGTAACTTAAACAAATCGGACTTCTCTTTGACATACTTAGAAAAGATATTCAATTTCTGTTTGAAAATTTCACCGTTTGCATAGTCATTTACATCCACTACAATATAAATATCATCTTTTGTTGAATGTAAAGACTGAAATAAAGTAATCGTCCTTTTATAAACGCTTTCTAAATATAGACAATTTTCATAAATGTTATTACAATCATAGTCCACACCTAATCTAAAACGAATACCAATATCCCAATTATAAAATAGAGGTGGTCTAAGTTCTAAATTCGGAAACGTTTCAAGCATATACTCATTCAACCTCATCTCAATACCTACCTTTAATAGCATGTTGTTTACATAATAAAATTATTTTATTATAATTTATTTCTAAACTCTTCATCTGTTATAGCATCTTGAATAAAATAATTTATATTATTTGTCAGCTTTTGATATACAACTTGATCTTCTATATCGTTAAACATAATTACAACTTCTACTTTATTCCCTTTCTTATCTGTAGTATACAAGCTTTTTGTCAATACGAATGCGGTAGAACCACCTTTTTGCCCCGCAAATTCTAACTTACTATTATTAACTGTTCCTTTGAAAATATTCTCGATTTCTTCTTGCATTAATTTAGGAAAATAATTTCTACTATTTATTTTTTCCATTATACTCATATAATCTTTAGCGTTTGCACTCACTAATCGATCTGACCAAATTCGCTGAAATTCCATATCTACTTTTAATGGAATTTCACGTTTTTTCCATTCTTCTTCATCTTTCATCCATTCATGAATTTGTAACACATGTTTATTATACTCATCCTTTGACATGTTACGTATCATTTCTAATGATTGATTTTCTGGCTTATGAAGCTCTTTTTCTACATACCCTCTCATATATAGTGAAGCTGTATACGAAGAGAACTTATCATGACTAGTAAGCTCTAACTCTTTTATACTTTCATTTACTCTTTCTATTCCAAGCTTATCTAACAAATATGTTGTATTTGCGTTAGAACTATAATGAATCATTCCTTTAGCGACTTCTTCTAAAGCGATTTGTCCATTTTTCACTAATTCTCTCGCTTTGGCATCTTCTAACCAGTTAGGATGTGCTCCACCATCAGTATCTTTAACGTAATATTTTTCTAGCTCGTGCAATGAAATTTGTTCATCACGACTTATTTTTCCTTCTGACACTTGCTTAGCAAATTCAACTGCTATTACGATTTTTGCCGTACTCGCTAATGGCAATTTTTTATTTTCATTTATAGATGTTAATATCTCACCATTTTTTCTAATCAGTAATGAACATGTCTCATCGTCTTTATGTTCTTTTATATAGGTTAATACGTAATCAGAATCTTTTTTTGACAAATAATACTTCATTATGACAAAGAAAGCTATAATTGCTACTATAATCACTCCTGCAACAATTCCTATAATCTTTAATATGTTCACAATATACCTCCTCTAACAAATTTCCTTCTATATCATAATTATACCGAACTAAATTACAAAATTATACAAAACAGAATAACTCTTCCTACACATAAAGAATTATTATTTTATTTCACACTGTATTGCACGAAAAAATCTCATGAATATGTCTAACATTCACATAACAAAAAAACATGCTTTCATGATGAGAGCATGTTTTGTGATATTCTTCACATTGTTTCGTTAAAAAATTATCTTTTTATTTACCATGATGTAACATTAAATCACTAAGTTCTTCTTCAATATGATTTAATTTCGCAACGCATTCTTTCCATTTATGAATATAACGTGAAACCCCAACGAAAAATAAAACGATAATTGTAGAAAGAATAATACCATACACGATTGCTACAGTACTCATAGTTACACTTCCTTATAATTAGTAATGTTGTTATTAGTTATATTTTTATTATAAACCTTTTTCTTTTAAAATACTTCAATTTCAACTTTTTGTAACAAAATTGATTTTTCTAACATTTCGTTCGTAAAAATGGCATATTTTTCACAAATTATACAAAACTTCACCATATGTACTATTACCATATGAGTTATATTATTAAATAGAATAAAGGGGATGATATACTATGACGACTTGGTTTATTGTGATGTTAGTTGTATTTGGAGCATTTAAAATTATCGTTTCTAGCCTTCCTAACACTGTTATTGAATCCATTATTAGCAAGTACGAAACACATCCACAACTTGACGAAGAGAATGTGACTATTACAATTCACGGAAATAACGTAGAAGGCGAAAAGAAATCAAAAATTATTCATGATTTTAACGAAGGTTTATTTTTAGATCGCTATTATGCACCACCCCATAATGAAGGCACTCCTTTAATTATCAATGCAAAACGTGGTAAAAAAGATTTCACATTTTATATTTACAGTCATGAAGAGCATGTTGATGTTGTAAAACAATATAAAAAGAAGGTAGTTGCTTATAGTTTACGCTCTAAAAATCTTCAAAACAGTGATATGTTCGTATCAGCTGATTTGTATAGTGATAATAAAGTTATTGAATTTTGACTAAAAAAGATAAGAGCCTTACTACATTCTATATGCAGCAAGGCTCTTTAAAGTTGTTTCAAATTATATCCATCTGCTTATGTAATGCTTAAAAAATGAATAATAAAGTTGTTTACTTCTTATTAAACTAACGCCCCCGTTAGTTTAAGTGTAACTCTTCACAATTATTTGATATTATATAGATAAATAGAAATATAAATCAGAATTTAGTTTATAGTTATAAAAATAAGTTATTTATACCCTTATAATTCTTCAGAAAGGAGAGTGTATGAAAAAGACTATTGTTTTTGTATTAACGATATTTATATTATTCTCAGGATTCGCAACACAAAGTTATGCGTTGTCAGATTCGAAATCTGTGGCAATACAAGCATTGCTAGATGATGCCTGTCGTACGTCAGGTGTGCCTGGAATGTCACTCTCAATACTTGCTGATGGTGAAGTGTTCTACTTTTCTTCTGGGTATGCAGACCGTGAAAAGGGGTTGTCTGCAAGTGAAAATACACTCTATGAGTTAGCCTCGGTCAGTAAAGCTTTTACCGGTATGGGTATTATGCTGTTGGAAGAGCAAGGGCTGCTCTCAATGACTGACCCTGTCCAAAAATATTTACCTTGGTTTACGTTAAAGTATCAAGGGAAACCTGTTGATATGCAAAGTCTTACACTAAATAACTTTCTTCACCATACCAGTGGTCTAACAAATATTAGGCATACTCAAAATATTCCACAAGGCAATACACCGGATATGTTGCAAAAGACTGTGGAAACGCTGGTAGATGCAGAATTGGCGTTCTCTCCCGGTGAACAATATAACTATGGAACCGTTAATTATGACGTATTGGGTTTGGTTATTGAGATTGTATCACGACAAAGCTATGAAGACTTTATGAAGGAACAGGTATTTCTACCCTTAGGTCTTCACCAGACGTATGTTTATAAAGAAGATGCTCAAGCCACTGGACAGTTAGCACAGGGCTACCGTTCTTCCTTTTTTATAACAACTCCATTTAACGCTCCGGATTATGCTGGGAATAAACCTGCCGGCTATATCATTTCTAATACAAAAGATATGGCGCGTTGGATGGGCATACAGATGGGTATTGTGCAGGACATACCCGAAATATTTCACAGGGCTATCGAAAAATCACATAGGGGTGATATGTCTGTTTCGGCTGTCAATGATATGTATTATGCGGCAGGTTGGTCGGTAAACGCCGAACAAACGTTTATAGAACACACTGGGGGTAATCCAAATTTTAGTACCGAAGTAGCCATACTGCCAAATGAAAGAACAGCCATCTGCTTACTGAGCAACGGCGCAAATACCAATATAAACCTGGTACTAAAAGTTAAAAATATATTAAACGGCAATCTAACTCAGTCATATGAGATAAGCGGCACACAGCTTTTGGACATCATTTTGTCGTCTACCACAATTATTCTTTGCCTATTAGCCGTTCTGTTATTTTTCTTAGGATTAAGAAAAAGGAAAACGAATGAGCAGCAGCCAATGACAAAAAAGAGAACAATCGTAACAATTATTTTCCTAATCGCTACGATTGCCCAGTGTATAATGTTTTTTGCCCTCGATTGGTCAACGATACTTATTTGGCAAACATATAGTGTTCTTACAGCTTTAATTTCGTCAACATTATTAACAGCAAGCATTACTTGGTTTGTATATACTCACCGATTAGATGCCTCGGTCCGAAAATAAGTATAATGTTAAGTAAATAAATCCTAATTTATCGATATTTTTAATTTAAAAAACAGAAGACACCTCGGTGTCCTCTTTAATGTCATCGACACTTCTCCTAGTTAAACCCACTTGCTATTTCTTCCACTAACCTGCCTCGTTAGTAGAAGAAGGATTTTTAAACAACTATATTATTTTTTAAATGACTTTATTGTAAATTAAACAACTTTATTATCTCTGTACATGATTTAGCTTAATACTCATATATAAAAAGGAATCCACGAAATATGGATTCCTTTTTTCTCATTTACTGAAAAATAAGCTCTGTCTTCAAACTATCTTTCGGTAACAACCAGCCTTTTTTCTCTAAACTCGCCATTAATAATTCCCTTTGTTTTGTCGCAATACTTTCTTCATTTGTTTTAAATGACACTTCTATTACGAAGTCATCTTCTAATTTCCCAGTATTACTTAATGGCCAAATTTCAATATTTGCTTTTATGTTTTCAAACTCTCCTGTATATCGCTTCATTAATACAGGACCGTAAATACGGGAATTCTTTAACATCTCTTCTCCCCAATTTGTATACAACCATTTGTTCATTTTCCCTGGTAATTTTTCTATTAACATGTTTTGAGCAGCTTGTTCATTTGGTAAATCAAGTATCCCATATCCTTTAGCACTGTAACTTTTCTTATTTGAAATGCTTAATGTTTTCTTCTCAAATCCCCAATCTATTTCCGCCTCATAACTATCCGTATTACTATCGAATCCTTCTTTTTTAGCTACTTCTAGTGCATCTTGAATTACACCATTTTGAATAGGATATCTTTTTTTATATGTTAGTTCAAAATCTTTACTAAATTCTTTCTTTCGAATTCTAGCAAACCAACCTTCATCACTTAAACTTTTATTTGCAGTATCTAAAAATTGCACTTGTATTCTTTCATATTTTGTACCAGCCTGGAAATGTTCTAGCACCTCTTGCTTCATCTCTTTGTTATAACCTAATACTTGTTCTGGCTTTAATAATAACTTCACTTCAAAACTAGGTTTCATTGGACTAGCAGTAAACCCTTCCTTAACGTTATAAAGGAAACAACAAAAGAAAATGCTTACGAATACAAATACTTTTTTCATATACCTATCCCCTTTGTATTTTAACTGACTTCTATACGTTCCATTGCAAGTGAATATACATTTTCATATCCTGCTGTACTTAGCTTTTGTTGTAATCGATCCGTATCCTCTTTCAAAGCGTGCACTAGCACCGTATGTTCTGGTAATAATGTATTTAACATCTTTTTAACGTCTCTTATACTTTGGTGAACTTTATACGAAACTCGATTCACCCTACATGTACTCCTTACATGTTCTTTCATAACTCTTTCTGCAAAACTCCCTTTAGCAATATGCCCAGTAAAAATAACGGAATTCCGTTTTTCATTCCGAAGCTGTTCATAGTATAACTGTGCTCGTTTCGTTTGCATATTCGCATCACTCATTATAACTATTCCGTAACTATTTTGCATACTAATGTCATTATCCATCACTATTATGTTTCTTTTTAACCTCTCCATAATCCATTTAAATTCTTCATTATTTTTTATCCAATCTTTATATGCGAACATCTCTTCAAATCCAGCCAAGATTTCTTTATCTACTATAAGAGGAAATTCTTTATATCGTTCATATAAATACAATACTATATCTTGCGCCCTACCAAGCGCGGGCAATGGTAGTAATGCTATTCCTTTATTTTGCACAACTCGTTCAATTTCTGCACATAGTTCGTTGACACGTTCATTTTGCGAAATATCATCTGTGTGATAAGCGGCATCTACAATTGCGACTTTTATATTGTGGCCCAATTTCTCAGGTAAATTAGCTCGTAGTATATTAGACTCTGCTGAATAGTCGCCTGAATAAAATACGTATGTATTATACATATCAACTAAAAACCAAACAGCTCCCAATACATGCCCACTATATCCCCATTGAAACCGCAATGTAGGAGTAATTTGTACCCATTCATTTGGATTGCTAATCTCATCAATACATACATAATTTAAATCTTTTATGTGTTGGTCGCTATAAGGTAAATCCCACCCTTGCATCACATTATAGTTTCTCCATTTTTCATAATATAACGGCAGTTGCTCCTTCGTATAACGAGTCGTCCAAATTTTTTTCTTATAGCCATACTTCGCTAATAAAGGTAAACCCATCGTATGATCTTCATGAATATGTGATAAAAATACCGCATCTAAAAACGGAACAGCTTCTCTCTCTATTTTTGGATAACTATCCTCATAAGATCGATTAATACCACAATCAAATACTATTTTCGCCTCTTTATTTTTTACAAAATAGCAGGAGCGACCGTATTCTCCTGCTCCTCCCCATACTTCCACTCTCATCATGCTACCCCTTTTCGTTTTTGCTCCATATGTTGCAGCAGTAATAAGCATATTGTTGTAAGTCCAACAGAAACAACGGCCATCGCCATTCCTATAGATACTTCACCCTGTTCAAATTGAGCAAAAATAAATGTTGCTGAAGTTTCTACTGATGGAGGTAATACGAGAAGCGATGCTACTAACTCTCTTATCGAAATTGTAAATGTCATCGCCCATCCAGCAAGAATACCCGGGATAATAAGAGGCAATATTATTTTTCTAAAAATATAAATATAATTTCCAGAAAAAATACTTCCGGCCTGCATGAGAGAATCATCAATTTGTCCGAGTGATGATTTTACATATTGCACCGTGTAAGGTAAAAACAGAACAACATACGTTACGATAACCATGATTGGTGTATTGTAAATTGACAGGGGCATATATGGTGAATTCCAAAACAAAATAAGACCTACAACCATAACGATTCCTGGTACCATATTCGGTAACATACCGCACATATCAAGCCACTTTTCAGAGGATTTTTTCCCCTTTCGAATCATAAGTGCCAAAAAGACTCCAATAATTACCGCAATAATCGCTGTTACGAGCGAAAAAAGAAAACTATTCCATAAAGCCTCTAATCCCGGAGATCCCATCGTAAACAATGCCTCATAATGGCTTGTTGTTAAGTTATTTACATGTAATCCGCCGCCTCTTAATTTTGACAAAGAAGCAATAAGTATAGAAAAGTATGGAATTCCAATTGATACGATTAATAAACCAATTACATACATCCATGCTACAACGCGCGTAAATATAGACAAAGTATATCTTTTAGATTTCACACCTTTTCCACTAACCATTGCATATGAATACTTTCGATTCAATACATTTTGCATATACCAAATGAGCATACAAGCACTAAGTAATAAAGAAGATAATGCTGTTGCACTACTAAAATCAATTGGCCAACTCGAAATAAATTTATGAATTTCTGATGTTAATACGTGAAATCCTATTCTACGTCCGAATGTAGCCGGTGTTCCAAATTCAGCAATCGTCTTTACGAAAATGAGTAAAGCACCCATTACATAACTTGATACTAATAACGGCAATATTATTTTTCTTAAACGATAGAAAAAACTTCCGCCATGAACTGCTGCAGCTTCTTCTTTACTACTCCCAATCTGAAGTAACGTGTTTTTCAGCATGAAATAAAGGAATGGGAATAAATGCAGGCTCATAATTAAGACCATACCTCCTAAACTAAAAAACGATGATGAAACTGTCTTTAGCATCGGAAGAAATTGTTCAAAATAGCCGTTAGGTTGCATGAACAAAATCCAGCCCATCGATCCAATATACGGCGGTGTCATAAATGGAATCATAAAAACAATATCTAACTTACTATACTTTCCTACATCTGTTTTGCTCATAATAAACGCCAATGGAAATGCAAATATTGTAGCTCCTATTACAACGAGTACACCTAGAAGCATCGAATTTAGAAAAATCCCAGCTAATCCACCACTCTGTATCACTTCAAAAGGCTTTAAAAAATTCCAACTGCTATTTTCATATACACTAGAAAATAAAATAAGAAAAAGTGGAATGACGATTAACATCACCACAAGTAATAACGATACCGTCATTCCAACTTGTCTTACTGATACGAATCGATTTACCATGGAATCACCATCTTATTGAAATACTTTCTTAAATTGTTTTCCTATTTCATCTTGCTCTTTCTCAACTGTTTTCCAATCAATATTTAATACTGGAATCTCTTCTACATTTGGTCTATTTTCAGCTTTTATATCTGTTCTACCAGGCAATAAATACGCTTTAGCAACTTGTTTTTGTACATCATCGGATAATAAATAATCAATAAACTCTTTTGCACCTTCAACATTTTTACTATCCTTCATAATCCCCGCTGCACGTGGGCTAATAACTGTTCCGCTTTTTGGATATACAATATCAACAGGTTCACCCTTTGCTTTTGCGCTATACGTCATATAATCAACACCCGCAATGACCATATCTTTCGCACCTGTCACAACTGGGTCTAACGCTTCCTGATTTGCTCCTGCTACTGTAACTTCATTTTTCTTAAGCTGCTCAAATAAATTCCATCCATCTTGTCCATTCTTTTTCACGTATCCTGTTACAAAATCTAATGCTGAACCTGAAAGTGCTGGATCTGGAAGATTCGCTTTCCCTTTCCATTCTCCTTTCGTTATATCGCTCCAATCTTCAGGTGCTGTCTTCACATTTTTTGTATTGTATACAATTCCTAATGCTGAAGCACTATACCCGAAATAATTCCCTTTATCATCTGACCATTCTGGACGAAGCTTATCAGCTTGTTTCGCTTCTTTATAAGCTAACGTTTGCCCCTCTTTCTTTAACCCTTCCATCGCTGGTAAGGAAGCGAGTACGACAACATCAACGACTGGATTTTTCTTTTCAGCTTCCATTCTCGCTAAAATTTTTCCTGTTGTCCCTTGAAACATTTCCACTTTTATACCAGTTTTCTTTTCAAAGTCCTTTTGTATTTTTTCTGCTAATCCTTTTGGTCCTGCACTATATACAACAATTTTCTTTTCATTCGAATTTTTACTCTTTGCATCTGCATTACCTGTCTTTGAACTACAACCTGTTACTACAGTAGAAAATAGTAAAGTACATACAAATAAAGACTTAAGCGAACTGAATTTCTTCATACGATTCTCCCCCTATATGATGAATACATTTTTTTGGTACATATAACGATACTGGTTTCCCGATGCTTAGCTTACTATTGTTATAGGCTGTCCAGATGCCTAAAGTCCCCATATTTATTTTCACTTCATAACGTTCCCCTACATATGTAACGTGCTTAATTTCACCTGTATACATTTCGCACACATCATTTTTTGTCCAACTCACATGCTCTGGACGAATCATTTTCTTACCCTCTACAAGCCAATTCGCCTTACCAATAAATTTGGCAACAAATTCATGAGACGGTTTCACATAAATATCTTCCGGTGTTCCTTTTTGTAATACTTCTCCTTGTTTCATGACAATAATTTGGTCTGACATTGACATTGCTTCTGTTTGGTCGTGAGTGACATACAGTGCAGTTAAACCAATGGAATGAACGATATCCATAAGCTCTATTCTCATTTCTTCTCGCAAAATTGCATCGAGTGCACTTAGTGGTTCATCAAACAAAATAAAATGAGGTTTTGTTACAATTGCTCTAGCGAATGCGACACGTTGTTGCTGTCCACCAGAAAGTTCGTGTGGATACCTTTTCTCCATACCTTGCAAGCGAACTCGCTTTATCGCATCTTCTACTTTTTCTCGTAAATGATTCGTTTGCTTTGTAGCCCTTAAACCAAATGCAACATTTTCAAAAACAGTCATGTGCGGCCATAAAGCAAAATCTTGAAATACCATACCGATATTCCGTTCATGAGGAGATGTCTTTATCTTTTTTGTAGCAGAATACATGCACTGGTCTCCAAAATATATTTCTCCCTTATCCGGTTCTTCAAGCCCTGCTATCATTCTAAGTAAAGTCGTTTTTCCACACCCCGAAGGCCCTAAAAGTGTAGTGAATTCCCCTTGTTTCATTACAATCTGCAACGGCTTTAACGCCTGTGTTTTTCCAAATGTCTTTTCTAATCCACTAATTTTAATATCCATTGCTTCACCTCTCTCCCCTCATTCTTAACCTGCTTTCATTCTATATGGAAGATTTATACTGAATGTTAATGTACTGTAAAGATTAAATTAAAAAACTTTTAATAAACTATTTATTTCTATAGATTTTTTCTATAGTTAAAATAAAAAAGGCGGCAATTCATAATGAATCTCTTAAAATTAGAAATTGTAGTACTTATTAAGAAATACAAAAAGCTTACAATCGTTGCAGAAAAACTTGGCGTTAAACAACCAACTATTACATTTCATATAAAAAGCTTAGAAGAAGAACTCGGTGTGTCTTTATTCGAATTACGTTCTGGAAGGTATTTCTTAACAGAAGCTGGTGAGGCTTTGCATCATTATGCTTCTAAAATAGATGCACTTATGAAAGAAGCTAGACGTGTCACGCAAGAGTTTAAAGATTTTCATAAAGGTGCTATAACAATTGGTGCTAGTTATGTACCAGCGACTTATCTTTTGCCAGAAGTCGTTCATCAATTTCAATGTGAATTTCCCAATATAAAAATAACACTACTAGTGAAAACAGCCCCTGAAATTCGAATGATGCTACAAAATCACGAAATCGATCTTGGGATAATTTCCGCTGCTCCATTTGATGAACCACTTTTAAAACAAACGAATATAATGCCCGATACACTTGTTCTTGCCTTTTCCAAAGAACATCATTTTTCAAAGAAAGACAATGTATCGTTACAAAATATCGAAAAGGAACGCATACTATTGCATCGTAATCCATCTACAACGAGAGATTTACTTACACAATGGACGTTAGCGCACAACATTACATTCCAATCTGAAATTGAATTAGACTCATTAGAAACGATGAAACAAATTTTAAAATATGGTAATGGAATTGCCTTTATTTCTAAACTTGCTATCGAGCAAGAAATACAACGAAATGAGCTATGCTATATACCAATCCCTGAATTTGAATTTCAGCGTAACATTTATACGATTCATCATGAGGACAGATGGAATTCTAAAATCATTTCTTTTTTACTACAGAGCATCACTTCATTTGCAACAAAAAATTAAAAGGCTGTCGTTATGCACGACAGCCTTTTAAACTATAAATCTATTTATTTTTCTTTGCCTCAATTTTTGCTTGCGCCTCTTCAGCCTTATCTAATGCTTCTGATACTTTCTTCTCTTTTTCTTTCACTTCATCTATACTATCGACAGCTTTAATAATTTTATCGATTCCTTCTTCTTCTACCTTTCTACGCTTTGCCACTCTTTCATTTACTTTCTCTTCCACATCTTTTGCTTTTTGAAGCATATTCTCTGCATTTGATGTTACGGCTTTTTCAAGTTCATCATCTTTTTTCTTTTGTAACACTTCATTTGCAATGTCTTTCGCTTCTAAATACTTACCGTCTTTTAATGCTGTTGCTCCGTGATCCATTTTCTCAGCAACTTCTTTATATGATTTGGCTTCATTTCCTGATTTCTCTTTTTCTGCTTTTTCGAACCACATTGTTGCATCACTATACTTTTCATCTTTCAATGATTGCATACCTGTTTCAATATATGTGTCATAATTGCTACATCCAGCCATTACGACTAATAGAAAAAGCATAACAAAACTTAATTTTTTCATGCTGTTGTCTCCTTTTCTTTGCAAGCTCACTTTACTTTAACATACATGAAAAAGAGTTTCAAAAACTAAAATACTAATTTAGTCATTTTTATAATAATAAGTCAAATTTTTATTATTTTCTTATTTTTAAGCGGACACATCTACTTGTTTTTTCGCCATATGTTGCTTTACTCCAACTAATACAACTAACAATAAACCTCCGCCTATTGTCATCATAACAATGCTAGTTGGCAACATATCTAATAGTAGTCCATATACAATCATACCAAGTGGTGCGATTGCAGTCGCAATTGTTTCAAGTAGGCCAAACACACGCCCTAGGTAGCTCGGGTCTGTCGTTTTTTGCATATGTACTTGCATTGGAATGTTTACAATCATAATTGCTATACCAGTTAACATCATAAAAGCAATATAGTAAATAAAACTTGCTAATTTTGGAATGATAACTAACAACGGAAAGACTGTACATAAACTTAAACCTGCAAACAAAAACAGTCCAGTATAAATAGAACGAAACGGATTATTCACTTCTTTACGCACTGATAAAGCAATCGCTCCCATTAGCATCCCGACTGCTAACATTCCCTCTACAGTACCGAGTTGCTTTGAAGATAAATGCAATGTATGGACGATAATGTATGGAAGTGCAACTGTTAGACCACACGCAAAAAAGTTTACCCACAATGCTATTTTCATTAAACCATATATTTCACGTTGTCTTTTTACATATAAAAAACCTTCTTTTATACTCGTCAAGAAATGCTCTGTACTCTCAGCCACTTCTTTTTTATATAAATCAAATACGATAAATAATTGCAAAATAACTGCTAAAAAGAACGTAATACTATTTAATAGGAAAAACGATTTAATTGAAAAGAAACCATATACAACTCCGCCAATAATCGGCCCTAAAATATTTGATAAAGAAGCCGCCGTTTGATTTAAAGCACTCGCTTTTTGAATACGTCCTTCATCTACTAAACTCGGAATAGACGAAGTTAATGCAACGGAATAAAAACTTGCACAAATTGATAATAATGCTGCTGAAATATAAATAAAAAGAAGTGATGGTCCAAATATAGTAGCAAGAATAAACATACTAATCATCGTTAAACTACTTAATAAATCAGTACCAATGACAAGCCATTTTCGATTCACACGGTCTGCTACAGCACCAGCAATTGGACCACAGATCATCCTTGGAAGTGATCCGCAAACGAGCGTAATTGCAAACCCCATCCCTGAACCAGTAGTCTTTAATACATATAACCCCATTGCGAACGTATAAATACCTGCACCTAATAAAGACGTCATTTTTCCAATCATCATTAAAATGATATTTCTCGTTGCAATCTTCATTCTTGAATCATGTTGTCCTATACTTATATCTCCCATTTTTGACTCTCTCCCCTTAAAAGTTAAATTGTGTTAAACTTATTATATAATCAACTTTCCAACTTTTACAACCAAAAGTTTAATCACATTTAACTTTTTATTCATAAAGGAGCTACAATATGACTACTCTCGGAGAAAAAATTAAAGCATTGCGAAAAGAAAAAAAGCTTACGCAAACAGAACTAGCAGGTTCAGAACTGACAAAAAGTATGCTCAGCCAAATTGAAAATGGAAAAGCTACGCCTTCCATGAAAACATTACAATATATTGCTGAAAAACTTGGATGTGAAACGAGTTTTTTATTAGAAGAAGATGATGTAGAAATTGTAGCACTCATTCAAAAAATGGAGCCATTAATAAAAGCAAATAAATGCGATGAAGTATATGAAACTTTACTACCTATCGTTCAAAAAGAACTACCTCTTACTTTAAATACAGCACGTTTATATAAACAGTTCATAACTGGAGCGGCTATTATGAACGATTACAATATTGAATATTACGTTGAAACAGCTGTTTCTATATTTGAAAAATATACTTTGTATCGCGAAAGTACTGAAACGAAACTACTGTTTTACTATATGCTCTACAAACGGAAAAAATATAAAGAATGTTTACAGTTGATTACCAAAATTCGCGATGAATATAAAACGAAGAATTTAGAAATGGATCTTATTACACATATACAATTATATTTAAAAGAAGCAATTATTTTACTCGCATATGGTAATTATGAAAAATGTGAAAAAATCATTTTAGATGCACTTGCATTTTCAAAAAAACATCAAGTTTATTATAAAACAGATGAATTTTACCGTATTTTATCTTATCAAAAAATCATTACAACAGATAAAGAACGATATTTATATTACATAAAAAAATCGGAGCAATTTGCCATTTTTACAGAAGATACTTTATCCGCTGCAAATATAGATATATTAAAAGCTTATTACTACAATACCGTTACGAATGAATATACAATTGCATTAGAACATTTAGAACAATTCCGAGAAAAACTAAAAGATGTACCGATTTTTCAAGACGATGGATTGTATTATCTTGAAAAAGGAAAATCTCTGTATGGTTTAAAACGTTACGAGGAAGCTTTAGAAACATTAAAACGTGCTAATATTCCAGATTATATGAGTCATCCACTTGATCAGTCATGGTTATTAACAGCTGGATCATATCGTGCCCTGTGTCATATAGAACTTCAAGATAAACCAGCTGCTCTGACAGAAGCAAAAGAAGCAGTTCAAACGATAGATGGTTATCCTGATTCCATCTTTTCTTCATTTATTAAAGAAACATTACAAATAATACAAAAACTTTAAGAATGTCTCTAAATGGTATATTATTCCTCTTTTTTAGCAAAGATAATAATGATGGGAGGAATATAAATGAATATACAACGTGCAATAGAGCTTTCTGTGTCAGCGGAACAAGCCAATGTCAGTTTTCAAGGCATGCCTGTTATGATTCAACACGTCGATGAAAGCAATGAAACCGCCCGCATATATGAAGTAAAAAACCCAGGACGCGAATTAACTGTTCCAGTTAATAGCTTAGAGGAAATATAAGAAATGCCACTTCTCTTTTGAAGTGGCATTTTTCTTATGAATCAAAAATACAACTATTATTTCTTCTAATTTTTTTAAGCTTATAATAAGAAAATGTAAAATTTATACTCTAACCCTATATTTTGTGATATTGTATAATCCGGAAATAATTAAATCTTTATAGACGAATAATATATTTTTATTTTTCCCACTCTATACATAAAGGAGGAATTGTATGAGCCTTTCTATATACGAAGGTTTAGGTATTATTTTTTTCGTAATCATTATTACTTACGCCCTTGCACACAAATATTTATGGTCAAAAAAATTACTTATTATTCTATTTCTCATTTGTAATGCTATTTATCTTATTTGGCGAACTTTTTATTCGTTACCAACTATTAATCTCATAAGTATTATCGCTGGTATTATATTGTTAATTACAGAATGGGCTGGTTACTTACAATCTATCGTTTTCAGCATTGTTTCATGGAAACCATATAAACGAAAAGAAATACCATTATCCAATTTTGAAAAACTACCTACTGTCGACATATTTATCGCAACTTACAATGAACCGATCGATTTGTTAAAACGTACTGTAGCTGGCTGTACGTTGATTACTTATCCGAAAGAGTTACTAAACATTTATATTTGTGACGACGGGCGCCGTGAAAGTGTAAAGCAACTTGCGGCAGAGTTTTCTGTTCAGCACATAACTCGCACCGAAAATAAGCATGCAAAAGCTGGAAATTTAAATCATGCGATGCTTCATTCAAAAGGTGATATTATCGTAACAATGGATGCTGATATGATACCACGAGCTAACTTTTTAGAGCGAACGATTGGTTATTTTTCTAAAAATAATGTTGTATTCGTTCAAGCACCACAAGTTTTTTATAATGCTGATCCTTTCCAATATAATTTGTTTTTTGAAGATAACATCGCCAATGAACAAGATTTCTTTATGCGGCAGTTAGAAGAAGGAAAAGATCGCTTTAATGCTACGATGTATGTTGGTAGTAACGCCCTATTTCGTCGCACTGCGCTTGAAGAAATTGGAGGATTTGCGACTGGAGTTATTACTGAAGATATGGCAACTGGTATGCTACTACAAGCTAACAAATGGGAAACTATATTTGTCAATGAAACACTAGCTGTTGGATTATCCCCAGAAACATTTAGTGATTTATTAAAACAGCGTGACCGCTGGTGTAGAGGGAATATTCAAGTCGTAAAGAAATGGAATCCTTTCACTATAAAAGGATTATCTTTTATGCAGCGTCTTTTATATGCAGATGGAATCCATTATTGGTTTTTCGGTATTTATAAAATGATATTTTTACTAGCACCGCTATTATTTTTAGTATTTGATATTTATAGTTTAGAAATTAATTTCATGCACTTATTTATGTTTTGGGCACCTGCCTTTTTAACATCACAGCTTATTTTCAAAGCTGTTTCTAATAAGAAACGCACAACTACGTGGAGTCATGTGTACGAAGTTGCTATGGCTCCTTATATGGGATTTGCTATTTTATCAGAAACTTTCTTACGTAAAAAGTTCCAATTTCATGTAACAAGAAAGGGAGTTCAAAATAATACAAGGCATTTTTTATGGATTACAAGCGTCCCTCACCTCGTATTACTCATTTTAACAATTATTGCACTGATTCGAGCAACACTTATGCTCTTATATCCTGAGCAATATCATATTGAAAGAGAAAGCTTATATATTAATATTTTCTGGGTACTATACAACGGGATAGCTATTGTTACTTCACTATTTGTAGCATTTGAAAGACCGCGTTTTCGAAATTCAGAACGTTTCGTAGTAAATTTACCAGGTACTTTATATGCCAAAGATATGATTATTTCTTGCAGTGTCCTTGATATTAGTGAAACGGGGGCACGTTTTGAATTAGATCCCTCCATTCCATTTGAAACTTTATCAAGTCTATCTTCCTATACGCTATCTTTTGGCGAGGTAGAAAAGATTCATAGTACAAAAAAATGGATTCGGAGACAAGAAAATTCTGTACAAGTTGGTGTATCATTTGATGATGTATCCCATGAGCAATATTGTAAACTCATTCTTCATCTATTTAGTAAACCGGTTAATGACCGGGTGGAAAAGGTGTACGATAAAGCATTTCTTACACTAGCAATTGCATCTTTCATAAAAAATACCAAAAAAGCACCAAGACAATTTCGCAGGCAACATATACGTGAGCAACTGATGTCTTCTGGAACATTGCATATGAATGGAATGCCGATTGAAGCGACCATTATCGACTATAGTACAGGTGGGTGCCAAGTACAAACGAACATCCCTCTTGTGATTGACCAAATTATACAAGTAACAATGGAAGAACGTAATATTCAAAAGAAAAATGCACAAGTATGTTGGATTCAAAAAAAGGGTCGTAAAATATATGCTGGATTAAAATTCACAGCGTAAAAAAAGAAAAGAAGCGTACTGCTTCTTTTCTTTTTTACATGCTAAAATACTTATTAAAGGGGGAATTTATATGGAAAATGCTTCACAAAAGGCGAATCATTATTATGCGGTGATATTCACTTCTAATTTATCAAATGATACAACAGACTATAATACCGTTGCCGAAGAAATGGAGAAACTTGCAAAGCAACAACCTGGATTTTTAGGTGTAGAAAGTGCAAGAGGTAATTCTGGACTCGGAATAACAATTTCTTATTGGGAATCACTTGATGCGATTGAAAATTGGAAAAAGAACACCTTACATAAAGAAGCGAAAAAAAGAGGTCGTGAGCAATGGTATGAAAACTTCCACCTGCGTATTTGCCTTGTTGAGAAAGAATTTAAGTTTCAAAGGGGCACAATATAACTATGAAGGAAAAATTAGCTCTCGTTATTGTTCATGAAATATATGGTGTGAACGACCATATGCATCACGTTACCAACCACTTTACTTCATCTCATATAGACGTATTCTGTCCTAACCTTCTACAATCGCAACATGCATTTCATTATAGTGATGAAGAAAAAGCATATGAACATTTTGTAAATCATATTGGATTTGATTATGGAAAAAAGCAAATTGAAGAATTCATTTCTCATCTTTCTAGTAGTTATACACATATTGGTCTTATCGGCTTTAGCGTTGGAGCTACCGTCTCATGGCTATGTAGTAACAATCCGAAAATAGATTTTATTATCGGATGTTACGGTTCTCGTATACGCGACTATGTTCACATAAAGCCTACATGCGCTACACTACTTATATTTCCTGAAAAAGAAGCTAGTTTTTCAGTATCCTCTTTAATTCAAACATTGCAGCAACAAAAAAATCCTTTATTAGAAATAAAACAACTACACGGTGAACATGGATTTCTAAATCCGTACACTGAAAAATATAACAGGCACTCTACAAAACAAGCATACAATTTAATAGATTCATTTCTTGTAAAGTAAAACTTCAATCAATGGGGGATGTTCATCCCCCACCTAATCTCTTTTCTTACGTTGAGTTTTAAGGTGTGGGTCTTACTGCCCATGCGTGATAAAAACAATCTTATAAAGGAGAATCAAATGACGCTGACATTACTCTTACTTATTTTCATACTCATTGCCTTTATCTCAGCGCTAACTATCATTTTTAAAACCGTAAAAAAAGGGAGATTTTTCAACCGCCCCTACCTACAATCTATTATCATTTGCATTTTATTTTTTACTAATTGGATTTTATATGTAACAACTTTTTATTCGTTACTCCCCGAGAAAGTTAGCGAGTTCATATTCCTGCCCATTTGGTTTTTCCTTTGTATTTTAGGATTTATCGCTTTTTGGCACGAATGGAGAAATAATCGTGTGTTCTCGATATGTATTGGTTTTCTTTCCTTTATTAGTTTTCTATTTGGGCTGTTGTTGTTAGTTCTTTCGGGGATGTAATAGAAGAAGGAAGAAAAGCCAACTTTCAACTTTTCTTCCTTCTATGTTTACCTTTAGCTTTCACTGTCACTGATTCACAAGGTGTATAATATATTTGAGGCGTCGCCTTATCAACAAACATCATAAATGTAATAAAACCGAGAATAAAGAAAATAAACAACGTTAACAAAATTGCTCCTATCGTTAAAAGTATCATAACACCACCCCTATATTTTTCATGTTATTACACTTTTCGCTATTATATGAGCGTAATCCTTTTTAGAAAAAGAAACGTAACAAAATAATCACAACCACTCCCGTTAATACTGTACCTAATAAACTACGAGTATATATGGCTACAAGAAATGTTGGAATTGCTGTAATAAGATAATCCCACTGCATCGTCTCATGCATAAATAAAACTTGTGCTAAAAGCGCTGCTAATATCGCAATTGGTATGTAATTTAACCATTTTAAACCCCAGTCAGGAATTTGTAGTTTACTAAATACGAGTAGAGGTAAAATACGTGGCACAAGTGTAACAGCTCCTGCTGCTAGTAAAAGTAATAATACATCTAATCTCATTTCCATTTTTCAATCACCACTCCAATCGTCGCAGCTAGTAATGTTGCGATAATAACCGCTATACTATCTGGCATAAATAGGTGTGAAACGTATGCGATAATAATCGATACAATTGCAACACTTAAATGAATTACTAGTTTTGGTTTACTACTTATGAGCTGAAGAACAAATAATCCGATAAACATCGCTGGTAATGCATAATCCATCCCGTATGTATGTGGATCTGGTATCCACTCACCAAATAGCCCACCAATAATGGTAGCAAGTATCCAATTTAAATACGCTGTTACGTTAAGCCCAATCATCCATCTTTCACCTAAATATCCTTTTTGCGCTGCATGCTGCACTGCAACGCCGAAAGTTTCATCTGTAATTTGAGAACCGATAATGACGTTTTTTAATAGAGGTAGTTTCGTAAAGTACGGTGCGAGGGCAGCACTCATTAATAAATGGCGTAAATTAACAAAAAATACAGTAAAAATAATTGCGGAAGCAGGAGCACCGGCTGCATACATACCAGCTAATATAAATTGGGCAGAACCTGCATAAATTAAAGTGGACATAAATGCAATTTCAATGATAGAAAAACCTGCTGTTTTTGCAATTACACCAGCTGCTATACCGATGCTCAAATAACCAAATACAGTTGGTAAACAATCTTTTACTCCTTGCTGAAATGTATCATCGCTCTGCAAAGCTACATGTGCCTCAGCTTTACTCATCCTTATCACCCTCCATTCCTTCTAAAGTTCGTTTTCCTGTTACGACATGAACTAAATCTATATTTTCACGCCATAACGTATCTAACTTATCAGCTCCAAATTCCTTTGTGATTTCTTCAACCATAATATCGTGCCGCACATACTCTGTCGCAACGAGAACTAGCGCTGGGTCATACGTTGTAACGGCCCATGAAGTGCTATCATTTGAGAAGTTCGCAATTAATACTTCCTCTCCATCACGAGCAATAACAGTTAAATGACCACCCATTCTCTTTTCAACAACGTGGGGCGTCATATAATTATGGTGAAACGTCGCTCCTATTTTTGTTTCTGGAGCTCCAAATAAGATTGAAAATATATGTACGCCTTCCTCTTCCTTTTGATGAATGTATGGCTCAATTTCATGCACTTGTTCTTCCCATACAGAAATCCATAATTCTTCCTTTGCCCTATTAATTATATTGCATATTTCTTTTAAAACACGATCATTTGAGCGAATATGCGAAATTACATCTATTTGTCGTTCTTGTTCTAAACAATTTAATTTCTCATCTAAAAATTCAAAGGACTTTTCAAAGTCTTTTCGCATTCGATTCATTAATTCGGTAGCTGGTACTGGTACATATTTAACTGGTTCAGAAGGTACAATATGCACCGCTCCTTTATCCATTAACTTACCGAGTACCTCGTAAATCATAGAACGAGGTACTCCTGTTTGTTTACTCACTTCATAGCCTGTTACTGGGGAGTGTTTTAACAATCCAATATACGCTTTACATTCATACTGGGAAAATCCTAACTTTTGTAATTCCTTTATAATTTCATCCATCGGTAACCCCTCACAATCTAAATCGCCCTTACTTCAAAACGACGATTTTGCTTCCCTTTACTTTTTACTTTATCAATAACAAGTGTTCCTATTTCACTTGTATTTTTCACATGTGTGCCTCCACAAGCTTGTTCGTCTAAATTTTCAATTGTAACAATGCGGATTTCTTGGATAGTAGTTGGCAGGAGATTTATTGCTGTTTTAATCATTCCTACAGCATTTTCTGCTTCTTCACGGCTCATATAGCGAGTGGAAATTTCTTTATTTTGCGCAATAAGTTTATTCACTTCCTCAACAATTTCTTCTACTTCCACGCTCGATAACTCTTGTAACTCATTAAAATCGATACGTGCTTTATCAGGGTAAATTTGGTTTCCGGTGCATAGTGCTCCATACTTTTCATAAACAACAGCTCCGATAAGATGCAGTAACGAGTGATGACGCATTAAATTATGACGTCTTTCCCAATTCATCTCTAATTTAACTGGACCTAATTTTACTTGAGCTTCATCTTTTATATAGTGAACTATTTCTCCCTGCTCCTTCTTTACTTTTTCAACGTCAAATACAAGCCCCTCTTGTACAATGACACCCGTATCACATTCCTGCCCTCCACCAGTTGGATAAAAAACTGTTTCTTTTAAAAATACTTTATTCCCTTCTACTTTTATCACTTCTGTTTCGCAACTCGTTTTGTATGCATCTTCTAAATATAATGCCGTTGTCATACTCTCACCTCTTTAGTAGTTATAGTTATACCTACTAATATAAAAAATAACATTCATACAGTCAACTTATATTTCAGAATTTTTAATTTCAAACAAAAAAAGCCTTTTATAATAAGGCTTTTTTCTACATACTATTATTTATTTTAACTGTAAAGTATTTAATATGTTCCCCGCCAAATGCTCCCGTAAAGTAGAACCTGTATACTCTTCCCTAAATACACCCGCCTTCACAAATAAAGGGATGACTTCACTAAAGAATAGATCTAGTGACTTTGGAGGTCCTCCTGGAATAGCAATAAATCCATCTAACGCCCCTGCTTCAAACCTATCCATAATTTGCTTCGCAACGTCTTTTGGTGTACCAACTGCAACCCAATGAGCCGATCCAACAACTTCTGGTCGTTCTAGTATTTGTTCAACTGTTGGTTCATTTTTAATAATGAAGTTCCGTAATAACTCGGCATGAGTTTTACTGCGAACAGTTTGATCCCGACTTGGCAGCATCTCTTCTGTAATTTTACTTTCTTGCGGAATCCCTCTCGCATCTAATCCGAGAACCATTTCAAGTAACGCATATCTCTTCTCTTTTGTGAGATGTTGATGAGCTTGCCTATGCATTTCTAACGCTTCTTCATATGTATCACCTATAAAGAAATATAATCCAGGTAATACGCGTATAGCATCTTGCTTTCGGCCATGTTTTTCTGCTCTTCTTCTTAAATCTTGACGAAGTTCAATACCTGACTCTATATCAGGCGTTGCAGCAAAAATTGCATCAGCAACAGAAGCAGCAAAATTCCAACCAGACTCTGAAGCACCGGCTTGAAATAATGGCATTTCTCCTGATATATGCTGTGGAATATTAAGTGGACCTTTTACCTCAAAATATTCACCGCTATGTTCAATTGGCTTAGCCATCTCTCTAATAACTTCAGTGTTATCTATTTTCAACACTTCATAAGGATGGCTCCTCCAAAGTTTTCTTACTAACTCTGTACATTCTGCCGCTTTCGCGTATCGTTCCTCAGATGATGGCATCTCTTCCTCACCAAAGTTTTCAGCACCGTCAATGGATGTAACAATATTCCACCCTACTCGGCCGTTACTAATCCAGTGTAACGATTGTAATTGCCTTGCTAATATATATGGTGGATAAAACGAAGTTGAAGCAGTTGTAACGACTCCAATTTTTTCTGTCGCATAAGCAATAGCAGTAAACAGTAACGTCGGGTCTAAAATGACATTCCCTTTATTACGAGCAATTAAATCTGGGTGCGCCACTAAATAATCGGCTTTAAAAACAAAATCTAACTTAGCCTTTTCTGCCTGTAGTGCCAACTCTACTTGTTCATCAATTCCGGAATTAAACTCATTCTCTTGTTCTTTCTTTCTAGAAATTAAACATAATCCAATGCAAAGTTGATTCTTTGTAGACATATATACACCATCCCCTTGTTTTTAATTCACTTAGTTAAACAAATATTGCTGTCATTATGAAAATAGATAAAATGATATTGATAATCATTATCATTTTATGATGTAACTGTAATAAAAGCAATAACAAAAAAGACTCCCACTTTTGGAAGTCCTTTATCTCAATATTTCATTCGCTTCTTTTTCATAAATTTTATCAAATGACGTCATAACGCGCTGTGATGCTTGAATCATCTTTTGATCCGTCATAAGATCGGCCATCTCTTTCGTCATATCTACATTTGAATTTTCTAGCATATGATTTTTTACTATTCCTGTTCCGTTCGGTAAATTAGCAATGTTTCCTTCTGCTAGTGTAAAGCTTTTATTTTCACGTTGTACGAGACGAGCATTCGTTTCTGCATCTACTGTTTTTGTTTGCAAACGAGCAATATTATTTTGTGTTACTTCATCATATAATGTACCGTCTGCTTGTACAGCAACCTTTGCTCCTTCCGGAATACGAATACGCTCATTATTCTCTCCCATTACGAAAGCACCTGAAGATGTTTGTAAATAACGATCACTATTTAATGTGAAACTACCATCTCTCGTTAAAAACGTTTCATCATTTTTAGAAGTAACGAAAAATGATGTTGTGCCGGCTGCGCCGTCATCTAAAAAGAAATCTGTAGCGCTATTTGTCATTTGTATATTTCCTTGTACTAAATTCACATGTGTTGCAGCTGGTACTACAGCATAATCGACCGAACCGATATTTGTTACCGCCCCATCTCCGCGGCGATATGTGTCTTGTACATCAAATACTTTAGACGTCATATTTTCTGCTTTAAATCCTGTCGTTTGAGCATTTGCAACGTTATTCGAATGAACATTAATTCGCTGCATGTAGTTCATCATACCCATAGAACCTATATAAAGACCGTTCATATTCGTTTGAATAAGGCAAGCGCCTTATTCTTCACCTCTTTTCTACGATGTTTGTAACATTTGTTTCGCTAAATGTTCAGCTGTAGCGATATGTATATTTTTCCTTATGTCTTGGCCATCTGTCATTAATACAATAGGAGCTGATGATACTGCTGGAATTTTCAACAATTCACCACTACTTGCTGTTTCATCAAATTTTGTAAACACAATACCATCTATATGAATATCTTTAAAGTTTGTAATGATTTCAATCATATCTTTACTTTTCATCGAAGCTGATAACGTTAAACAAATATAATCTGGCTCTACTTGTCCCATCGTTTCAATCATTTCTTCTACTGTTTCTGTCGTACGATAATTTTTTCCGGCTGTATCAATTAAAATATAATCGACGCGCGCTTCTTCTTTAAAATACGTAAGCGCTCTTGTCATTGCAGCTTCATCACGCACAGCAATTACTTCCGATCCAATTGTCTTTACGTTATCTTGCAATTGCTGCACTGTCCCTATGCGCGAATGATCTGTCGTTATAAAACCAACTGTTTTGTTCTTACCGTGAAATTGCCATGCCATTTTCGCAAGCGTCGTCGTTTTACCAACACCAGTTGGACCGATTAATGCAATTGTTTGTACTTCTTTTTCAAAGACGTTTTCCGTATTGAAATGAGATTTCATATCTTCCAATATGTACCTAATAACTTCTTCTTCCGTAATCATCGTTGCATTTTCAAACTTTATTTTTAACTTTTCAGCATATGCATAAATGAAATATTGTTCCACATCGTTTTGTTCTAGCATCCGAATTACCTTTTGAATAATAAACGGTACAGATTCTTGACTTTCTTTCTTTGGAACTACTTCTTCTTTCTTTACCGGAACGACTTGTTTCACAACTTTTTTCTTTTTCGGTACTTCCGTTTCTTTCGTCTGTTTCACCACGACAATTCCTTTTTCAAACAGCTTTAATAGTTTTTCTTTTTTTCTTGCCCATTCTTCACTATTTCCTGTTTGCATTGCCGCGTATGACATAGAAGTCGTTACGTTTTCTAAATTGTGCAGTACTGATTGAATTCCATTCGCCTTCACAATTTGTTCTGAAGGATCATTCACAACATCCATTAACTGTTCATGAAATTGAGCTGTACCTTCATTCACTTCTTCCTGTTTTTCTTCTGGAAAAGCAACTAACATTTCATAATCCTTTTTCCAGAAAAACGGTATATTTCGTTTTACACTTTCATCGACAACGTAATAATAATCTGTACCATATTGGTCAAATAACTTTCGATACAATTCATTTTTCGAAGCTGCTTTTATTCGCATTAACGCTTCTTTCTTTTCTGTACTTTCCATTACTTCACCCCCTACTATTCAATATAGGCAATTTGATCCACAACAATTTCTGGTGCTAATTCGCTAATACAAAGTACTTGTGCTTCTACTTGATAACGTTCTAGCAGTCTTACAATTGCAAATCTAAAATCTTTTCTACGTGTTAATAACACTGGTTCTCTTCCCATTAAACGTGCTTGCTTAAAGACGCGCTGCACTTGCTCAACGACACGTGTTTCTAAATCTAAATCCCAGTTTAACAAGTAACCTTGATATGAATTATTCACAACATCCGCATCTAACTCAATTGAATCAGAGAAGAGCGCTGCATAAATTTTTCCGTCCGGATTTTTCGCATTTTCACAAATAACTTTTGAAATACATTCACGAACAAATGATGTCACACCATCAACGTGATTTTGATACACTTCTTTTCCGTCAATAATACCTTCAATAATTGTTGGTAAATCACGAATAGAAATACCTTCTTTTAGAAGTTGTTTAATAACATTTTGAACGAGTGATAAATCAATTTCTTTCTTCTTAATCTCTTCTAATAGAACGCCATTATCATTTTCAAGCGAGTTAATTAAGTCTTTTACATGTTGGCGCTGAATTAATTCATGCAGATTACGTCTTACGACAACATCTAAATGTGTAATTAATATGCTAAGTGGCTCTAACACTTGATAGCCTTTCATTTGTGCATCTTGCACCATATGCTCTAAAATCCAATATCCATCTTCGCCGAAAATTGGATCTTTCGCTGGTTCTGCATCTAAATCAGCCATTACGTTCGGTGTTTTTAGTGCTAATAAATAACCTGATTTTAAAACACCTTCAGCCGCCTTCGCACCTTTAATACGAATAATGTAACGACCACGTGGTCTAAAGCTCGTATTATCTTTAAAGTTAATTCCAGGAACGTTAATACCGAGGTCAGTAATAATCGACTTCCGCATAAGAACAACTTTATCACGAGCTGTCTCCCCATTAATTTTCTGCTTTACAAGTGCTGCTAAATCTAAACCGAGTTCTACAATAATCGGATATTTATCCGTAAATACTCCGAATGAATCTTCCACTTGTTGCAGTTGCTCATCTTCACCTTGAATCATTTCTAATTCTTTTTGAAGCTCGTCTTCTTTTTCTTTCTTTATTCGATTTTTATTACGAATGCCTAAGAAGATAATCGTTCCACCAACGAGTGCGAATGGTAAAAACGGTAGCGGAGTAAAAATACCCATTGCAATAAATAAACCACCAAGTGCATATACAACGACTTCATGTGCTAATAGCTCTTTAAAGATACCTTCTGTTACTGTATCCGGTGAGCCGTCAAATACACGCGTTACGATAATACCTGTTGAAATTGCAAGCATTAACGAACCGATTTGGTTTACGATTCCGTCACCGACAGTTAACTGTGTATAATGAAGAGCTGCATCTGCAAAGCTCATTCCTTGCTGCATCATTCCGACAATTAAACCAAAAATAATGTTTACGAATAAAATGACAATCCCGAAAATAACGTCCCCTTTAATGAACTTCCCGGCACCATCCATCGCTCCGTAAAACTCTGTTTCCATATTTAATTTTTTTCGTTTTGCTTGTGCATCTTTTTCTGAAATAATACGCTGGTTTAAATCAGCATCGATAGACATTTGTTTCCCTGGTAAAGAATCAAGTGTAAAACGAGCTGCTACTTCAGCTGTACGAGACGCACCGTTTGCAACGATAAACTGGAATATGATTAAAACTATAAAAATAACGATACCAATTAATAAGTTCCCGCCAATTACGAACTGGCCAAACTCTTCAATAACATGACCCGCATTTCCGTCTGTTAAAATCGCTCGCGTCGTCGAAACGTTAATCGATACGCGGAAAATCCCGATTAATAACAACATCGTCGGAAATGACTTTAACTCATCCCACTCGTTAATACTTGTCGCTCGCATATAAATAAGCACTGACATACTTAGTAGAAAAACGATAACGATATCAAGTATAAATGGTGGAAGTGGAATTAAGAGCGCCACAACGAATGACGCTGCTAAAAAGATAGAAAAATAGGTTCTTGCAGAATCCATCTTAAACAAAGAGATCCCCTCCAAACGCGCTATTATACTTCAAGTTCATTCGTTTGAATTAAATAGCGCATAACTTCAATTACAGCTACGTATAAATCTTCAGGAATTGTCTCATCTTCCTCGACTTGATAATATAAAGAACGAGCAAGCGGACGGTTTTCCACCATTGGTATTTCATGTTCACGGGCAAGCGTTCGTATATATAATGCGAGCTCATCTTCCCCTTTTGCAACGACAATAGGCGCCGCATCAACTTGTTTATTGTACCGAAGCACCACTGAAATATGCGTCGGGTTGTTCACAATAAACGTTGCACCATCCATCTTCTTCGCGATTGTCCCTTGCAAGATTGCATGCATAAAGTTTTTTCGTTTCCCTTTTACTTGCGGGTCCCCTTCATTATCTTTATGCTCTTGTTTCACTTCTTCTTTTTTCATCTTAATATCTTGTTCGTACTCCCATTTTTGATAAATGAAATCGATAATAGAAAGAACGATTAAAATAATTAAAATGGCTAAGAAGATAAATTTAATTTGCCTAATAATTTCAGTAAGTGACGCAGTCCAGTTAAATCCAATCATACTGACGATTTTCTCTAAATTCTTTTTAAAGAGAACGTACGAAACGTAACCGATTAATCCCATATAAAACAGTGATTTCAAAATATCTACTAAACTTTTACGACTAAACAATCTCGTAAAATAGTTTTTCGGATTAATACGTGACGCTTTCGGTTTAATGACTTTAGAAGAAAATAGGAAGCCGACTTGAATCATATAATTGAATAAATGAAAAGCATATACGAGTATTAATATCGGAGCCGATACTTTCAGTAATAAAATCCCCATTAAATAAAAATACTCGGTTGAATCTGTATTTTTTCCAATTTGATCAAACAGCACCGCTACGGAATTCGCAATCTCAAACCCTAGCCAATCTCCGAAAAAGTAAACGACAACTGCTAATACGAGAATGGAAAATAAATTATTTAAATCTTTACTCCGGGCGATATTCCCTTCTTCACGCGATTTTTTACGCTTCTGCGGGGTGGCCTTTTCTGTTTTATTATCCTTTGCCATGCGCGTCCCCCTACTTCGTTAAGAAAAAGTTAAATAGTTTCGTATACTCTTCAAGTAATACATCCGTCATATTTTTAAACACATAACCGAGCATCGGTACACTCATCGCAATAAACAAAATACCACATGTAATTTTAATTACGTATGCATTCATAAAAACGTTTAATTGCGGAGCATTTTTTGCAATTAAAATAAGAACAAAGTTAATGATGAATAAACTTCCCATAAGCGGCAGAGCAATTTCAACCGCTGATGTTATCGCAAATAATAACGTTGCGAGTAGACTATCTAAAAAACTAGTCGTCAACAATTTTGAAATCGCCTCTGTATATTGAAACGACTTTAAAATCGTGGCAACGAAATAGTTAATGCCGCCAAGTGAAATAAAAATAATAAGAAAAAATATATCAAAAATGGTTGATAGTAAAGTAGACTGTGAGCCCGCATTTACATCAAACAAACTTGCTTGTGATAAACCGATATCAAAGTCTAAAATATGCCCTGCCATTTTCGGAATGTTCCACAGCATCTCTACAATTTTTGAAAGTGATAAACCAATTACAATTTGCGTTGCTGCATAAGCTGCAACGTCCCAAACTGTCTTGATGTGAGAGACATCCACTTGATCGGCCACTGTAATTGAAAGAGCAAGTCCAAATGTAACCTTTGCCATCGCCGGAATTGATCGACCTGAGAAAAACGGTAGAAAATATAAAAATGAAGTAATGCGACAAAACGCAAAAAACGTCGCCGCCCATAATTCCATATTCATTTCAGTTCACCTATCTTAGTACGAACGCAATAGCGATGGGATTTTATCAAATAAATCTAAAATAAGCATCGTTAACTCTTGGAACATCCACGGACCTAAAATGATAATAACGAGCACAATACTCGCCATTTTCGGTAAAAACGTCAGCGTTTGCTCTTGAATTTGCATCATTGCCATAATAACCGCGATAATAATAACGACAATCAGACTTACAACGGCAATCGGCATTAAAATCATAACCCCTTTATAAAAAAAGGTTTGGAAAATATCTATAATTGGTGACGTATTCATTTATATGACTCCTATCACATAGCATCAAGCGCTTCAGGCGACCGTCTTAAACATAATATCGACGATTTTTGTATATCCACCTAAATATACGAAAACGAGTATTTTAAACGGTAAACTTAAAATCATCGGCGGTACCATCATCATCCCGAGGTACATTAAAAGTGTACTAATAATCAAATCTATAAATACAAACGCTAAATAAATGAACATCCCTGTTAGTAAACCTTTTTGAATTTGCGTTAACGTAAAGGATGGTACGAGTGTAAATAAGGAAAGATCCTTTAAATCTTTCGGCAACTCTTCTCCGCGTACTTTCAGCATCATTTTCAAATCATGCTTATACGTATGCTTTGACATATATTCTTTCATAATAGGAGCTGTCGTTTCCGCAGCTTGACTTACTGTTATTTTCTCTTTCGTCATCGGATCCCACACATCGCTCTTCAGTTGCCCGAGTACAGGCTGCATCGTAAAGAGTGATAAAAATAATGCAAGTCCAACAAGCACTTGGTTTGGTGGTAAATTCATTACCCCAAGTCCTTGACGTGTAATCCCAAGAACGATCATAAAATAAGTAAAATGTGTAAATAATAGAACGATAGAAGAAGATAATGATAAAAGGGTAACGAGCGCAAATAGTTGTACACTTGAATTACTCGTAAACTCTTTTCCATTTTCGAAATTAATAAAACCGTTCGGGGCCGCATACGCTGGATTTACAAAAATAATTGAAAAAACGATAGAAAATACGAAAATAACGGCTAATAATGATAACTGTTTCTTTATTCTCATGATGGATCCTCTACTTTTTTCGTTTCAGTCTTCACCGCGTCTTCTAGTGCTTGTTGAAACTGATTTCCTGTTCCGGTTAATTGCACAGACTGCACACCGTTATTACTAATAACAGTGAACACTTGCTTTCCGTCCACTTCAAATAAAAAGGCACTCGTTTGATGATTTAAATACACGCCGTCTTTTACTTGAATATGGCCATTTTCACCCTGCTTAAAAAACTGCTGTTTGCGCGTCTTTTTCGTCATATAATATGCACCGTAACCGAGCGCACCAAACAGTAAAACGACTTGAAATAAGGTCGTCATATACGACATATGACTCCTCCTCTACTCTTTATCTTGCATTTGACTTTGCGCTTTCATAAGCGCCGCTTGTTTCTTATCAGCTTCAATTTCAGAAATGATAATACCGAATTTCTCGTCCATTACGATTGCTTCACCGATGCCGACTTTCATATTACTTAAATACACATCTACTTTATGTCCTAAGTTTTTCTCTACTTCAAGAACATCGCCAACTTTTAACTGCTTTACATCTCCAAGCGTAATAGATGACTTTCCAAGCTTTACACCAAGTTCAATCGAAATATCTGAAACAGTATCGATATGTGCTTTACCTGCTTCATTTCGCTTTCCTGCAAAATCTTCTAATCCCATTAATGACACGGGAGATACTTCATGCTTCATATGGATCCTCCTACTCTACAAAACTTTTAAATAGGAGCGCCTTACGCGTTCCATCTTTTCCAATAAAACAATTAAATTTATGCTTTCCATCTACATAACCAAGTAATTCATCCGAAACTTTCGTATGAAGCGGAATAATATCGCCTTCTTCAATTTGTTCAATCTCACTCATTGTCATTTTCTGCTCACCAATCGCAACGTGAACAGGTTTGTACACTTGATTTACTTTCACTTCCACTTCAGACGTATACTTCCTACGTTTGTCCGAAGAATGTTCGACAATATTTTCAGACGTTAACTTATCCATAATTTCTTCAACAGATAAGAACGGAATCCCGATACGCACCGTCGTATTCCAAAAATCTGTTTTCATATTTACGTTAAGTAATGAAATGATATCGCTCGCTGTCGTAATCTTTAATGCATTCGGATCTGTTTCCGTCGTTACAAATTTCGGTTCAATCGCAACAACACTTTCAAATGATTGCTCTAAATTTTTACAAAGAAGCAAGAATATATTATCAAGCGTTAAAAACTCAAATGCTGTTAACGGTCTGCGCATCGTAAAGTTACGCTTACTATCTCCGCCAAGCCAACATTCATGAATATAAATAACGAATGCTAAATCAATCTCAATAACAATTTCTCCAAGCTCTGGTAAACCGAGATCAATCACGCAATATAAATAATAATCTTTCGGCATCTTCTCCACATACTCACTCGTAAATGGAACTTGCTCAACTGTTGAAGGCTCTAGTTCAATTGGAATACGCATACGCGCTGATAACGTCTGTGACGTCTGTTTTCCAAACGTAGAAGCAATCGCTTGCAAACTACGTAAATGCTCAACACCGAACTTCTCTGGTCTATTAAAATCATACTCTTGAAATTTCTCTTGCTTTCCTGCTTCTTGTGCGAAAGCTGGCATTTCCTCGCCTTCATTTACCGCCTTCAGCAGGGCATCAATTTGCTCTTGGCTTAATTTTTCGCCACTCATGACAATCCCCTTCCCTACCTTTTCAATTCAACGATTTCAACGTACATCTTCCCATTCTTCGTCAAAATCTTTCCGGTTCCAATCTCTTCATTCTCAAGCATAAGACGCACCGTATTTTTCGTTGAATTTTCAAGACGATACAATGTACCTTTCGTAATATGAAGCAAATCTTCAATTTTCTTTTTCGTATTTCCGATTTCAAAATAAATTGTTAACGGAATATCATCTTGTAATTTCAAATCTAGCCAACTCCCATATCATGTTCACGAAAATTTCATGTTCTCTCTATATATGAAACTCCCTATTTTGAAACGTCGATATTTAATATTTTTTTAATATATCCTTGCGTTTCTTTAAATGGCGGTACGCCTCCGTACTTTCTCACATTCCCAGGGCCAGCATTATAAGAAGCAAGTGCCAATACTAAGTCGCCGTTATTCTTCTTTAAATAACCGCTTAACTCTTTCACGCCACCTTCAATACTTTCAGCTGGTGAAAAGGGATTCTTCACGCCCATCTCCTTCACATTCGCTGGCATAAGCTGCATAAGTCCCATCGCACCTGCATGTGACACCGTTTTCGGATTAAAATTAGACTCTACTTCAATCATTTTTTGAATTAACGTTTTTGGAATTCCATATGTACGACTTACACGATCAATAATATCCTCATACTTCCCTTCATTGGAAGAACGTATTTTTTGAATATTATACTTCTTCGTTAATTCCCACGTATCAGCAGCCTCATTTTTCGTTTCTGGGAAACGTCGTTCAAACTCTTTTTGCGCAACTTGCACTTCATCTGCTTTCTTCGTTTCACCCTTTTCTTCGGGCTTACTCGCTTCATCTACTTTTTTCGTTTCACCCTTTTCTTCGGGCTTACCCGCTTCATCTACTTTATTAATAGATTGTTCCGGCTTATTAACAACCGTTTCTATTTTCGTAGATTGTACCGGCTGACTCATATCTTCTATTTTTGCCGGCTGCGTAGTAGCCTTCGTCTCCTTCGCAGGTTCACTCTGCAACTTCTCTTGAAAACGACTACTAACAAATGCTTGTGGACTACTTAGCTTTTGCTGAATTTGTCCTTTCTTATATGCAAGCACTTCTTTTACTATATTTCCAACTATCATAATATCACCTTTTCGGTAAACAAAGATAATCTAATATTAGAGTTTTTTTTTAAAGTTTGCAATAATCCTTTTGATAATATTGTAATAAAAAAATGAACAAATAGGAAATTATCATTTTTTTATATTCATTAATTACAATTATTCGTTGACACGATATATACCAAGGATTACAATTAATCTCGAAATTGATTTTTTTGCATATTTACGTTTAACAATTAACAGAAAAATCAATATAAAAAAATGGGGGTTTCTTAACATGAGAATTAATACAAACATTAACAGCATGCGTACGCAAGAGTACATGCGACAAAACCAAGACAAAATGAATACTGCGATGAATCGTTTATCTAGCGGTAAATCTATTAACAGTGCAGCTGACGATGCGGCTGGTTTAGCTATCGCTACTCGTATGCGTGCAAAAGAAGGCGGATTAAACGTCGGAGCTCGTAACACGCAAGACGCTATGTCTGCTTTACGTACTGGTGACGCTGCTTTAGGCTCAATTTCTAACATCTTACTTCGTATGCGTGATCTTGCTACACAAGCTGCTAGTGGTACGAATAACGTTAAAGACTCGGCTTCTTTAAACAAAGAGTACCAACAATTAGCAAAGGAAATTGACCATATTGCTGAAAAAACTAACTTTAACGGTAATTCATTCTTAAACCAAGCTGGTGGTGGTACAGATATTAAGATTCAACTTTCTGACGCTGCAAACGATACACTTGATATTACAGCTATTAATGCAAAGGCAGATACATTACTTGGAGCGGCTGTTGGAACTTTAACTGGTGCTGATACAGCAGCTGCTGTAACTGCAGCAACAACTGAAATGGGTAAAATTGAT